>CAZRGJ010000052.1:0-3555 GCA_964599445.1 uncultured Planctomycetaceae bacterium
GTCTGCGTTCATGACGCCTGCCTGAAAAAGGACAGAGGCCTGAGAGACATTGCCCGCCAGCGTCATTGCGTCGAGCGTCGCTCCCCGGGCATCCAGAACATCCGCGTTCCGGTCGACCAGGGTCACGTCGTGTCGGTTTCTGCTTAAAAGCCTGGCGACAGAGTAACCGACTGTCCCGGCTCCCAGGATCACAATGTGCATCTCGTATCCGTGAAAAAAATCAGTTTCAGTTTCAGAAAATGACCACCATCAGCACCAGTCCGAGAAGCATGAACCCTGCGAGCCAGGCACTCAGACGAAGTCCCTGACTGAAGATCTCCTGCGTGTTCTCGTGTCGCGAGGCGGCATAGACCAGACTCGTGGCCAGGATCATCGGAATGGCGTACAGGCAGTCAAAAATACGCAAAAAGGCGAAAAACAGCATAAATCCCTCACTCAAAATTTGAAATTCTCTCCGGCCGTTTTTTCCGGCAGTGCGTTTCGTTCCGACGCTACATTTCCGCAGCGTCTTCGCCTTTTCGGCGTTTTGCCCGCTGGCGTTTCCGCTTTTGTTCCAGTTTTTTCTGCCGGTTCCGCTCTTCTTCCTCCTCGTTGACCGGTCCATAGAGGGCATCGAAAATCGCGAAGATATTCAGCAGACCCGCCATGGTCGTCATGAGGGTCCCGATCTCAAAACGCCGATTCAGTTTCTTGCGGATATTGTCGATGGAGGGTTCGTTTTCCGAATATCCGCGGCTTCCGGGAGTGACCTGCAAGGGCGGCGCCATGAAACCGTTGGCGGCCTGTTTGACGCCGGTCGGATCATTCAGATACTGCACGAGGGCGGGCAATGCCGGAGCACCGGCCCAGACCTGGGCAAAATAGTAGTAGCGTACGCCTGCTCCCGGTCCCGGCGACATCGAAATGTAGACACAGCGCGCGACTCCGCACTTCCCGCTCGCCAAAAGTGCCCCGAAGAAAAAAAGGCCGAGGATACAGACTGCGTAAATCGCAGCCTTCGCCTTTCTTCCCTGATACAGATGACCCAGGCCTGGCAGGAACCACGCAAGAAATGCCGCGAAAGCTGCATTTTTCAGCGGGACGACATGATCCGTTTTCTTTTCTTTCATCGCTCTTTTTTCATTGATCCTGCCGACTGCGGCGGGGAAACGGGATGAGGGAAATATCCTGACGCATTGGAAACAGTGTTCCTTTTACTTCGTTCCATTATACATGAAAAAGCACAAAAAGGGAAGGGCCGACGCTGCATTTTCTTAAAATATCGGAGGATTTTTTTATTTTTGTCCGCAGGAAGGGCTGAATATTTCCAAAAACTGAATAAAAAAAGAAATAAAAAAGGAAAAGGGGGGTTGCATTTTTTTGACACTTTATGTATAATGTGGTCTCCGTATCGTGTCTGCGGACAGATCGATGCGGAAATCAGAAACAGATCGTTTCGGCAAAAAACCGTCTGACGGTGCCCATGCGCTGCCGAAATGGAGAATATATTGACAGAGATCCCCTTTTGCAGGGACTGTCGGGCAGTATTTCAGTTTTTAACAACCGGAAACTTAAACTATGTCAACTTTTAGCGTTTTTCGCAGGAACAAGAAAAGCTTTCTCGGAGTCCTCGGGGTCCTGACGATGCTTTCTTTCGTGTTCATTCCGACCCTTGAGCAGTTCAACCGGAATTTCGTCTCCGTCGACCAGACCGTCCTGACTTCCAAATTCGGCAAGATGTCTCAGGGACAGCTTGAGACCATCCGCCAGAAGCAGGGGGCCGTCTACATGGTCTTTGATCCCAATTTCCGCGGACTCTCGGACGACGTCATCCTCACGAACTGGGTCAAGGCCCGGCTGGCAGAGGAAATGGGTCTTGTCGTGGCGGACAGCGAAATTCGCGAATTCATCGGTCAGCGCTTTGAATCCAAAGAAGCGTACCTCGAAGCTCTGCGCGAGAACAAAATGGGAAGCAGCGCGTTCGAAGAAGGACTGATCGACATCATCCTCGCCGAGAAATACTCCCAGTACCAGTTCTACGGTCAGCGCAGCCCGTACGGCATCGCGTTCGGCTCGACGATCTTCCCGGTCACGGTCCAGCGTCAGTGGAATGCCTTCTGCAAAACGCACCGGACTGCGGCTCTGGATGTCGTCCCGGTCACGGCTGAAAGCTGCCTCGCCAAAACCGCGGAACCGACGGAAGCGGAAGTGAAGGCGTTCTTCGAACAGTACAAAAACACGCTTCCGGCACCCGAAAACGGCACCATCGGCTTCAAGATCCCGATGAGAATGACCGTCAACTACTTCGTTTACGAAATGCCGAAATCGGAATCTCTCCCGGCTGACCTGCCCCCGGTCTCCACGTCGATGAACGACACGGCCGCGGCGGAAGCTCCGGCAGAAACGGCTCCGGCTGCCCCGGCGGAAACGGCGGCTCCGGTCGAAGCGGCTCCGGTCGAAGCGGCTCCGGTCGAAGCGGCTCCGGCGGAAACGGCACCTGCTGCGGCTCCGGCGGAAGCGGCTGCCCCGGCGGAAGCGGCTCCGGTCTCCGAAGAAGTTGAGATCAATATCGACCCGAACGACATTTTCGATGCGGAAAAATTCTACAAACTGGTCCAGAGCGACATCGTGACCTACTCGAAGAAGCTTATGGAAGTTGAAGACGGCTCCGCTTTGGAACTGACGTTCAGCGACGAAACGAATGCGTACATTCAGAAGTTCGGCATCCAGTTCAAGAAGCTGGAAATGGTCGACGGCGGCGCGCTGGCGGAAATGCCGGTCGGCGATGCGCTTCAGCTGACCTCCCCGTACTCGGAAGTTTCCCGCCGTTTTGCCAGCCTGAAAAACTTCAACTGTATGCAGGCGGAAGAGAACGGCAACCAGTACATCGTCTGGAAATCGGAAGTGAAGGGCGAAGAAGTTCCGGAACTCACCGATGAAGTGAAGAAGACCGTCACCGCTGCCTGGAAGCTGGCAAAAGCGAAGGATCTCGCGATGAGCAGTGCGATCATGCAGGCTAAGATGGCGCAGGAAAGCAAAAAGCTGGAAAATGCCAAGGCTGTCGAGAGCTTCTCGTTCATGCTTCTGGATCCGGGACTTTATGCCGGTCTGCTCGACAATATTTCCCAGGGATTCGCGGACGAAGTGTACGCCATGGTCCCCGGTGAGGTGAAGGCGATCGCGAATGTCGACCGCTCGGTCAGCTACATCGTGATGCTGAAAGGCTACGCGCCGGAAGATGCCGAACTGCGCGAACAGTTTATCGCGACGAGTGCCAATCCGGAATTCAGCCGTGAGCTGCAGTTCATGGAAGCCCGTCTGTCCGGCGAAGAGATCATGGAGCTGGAAAACAGCGCGTTCCGTGACGCGGAAGTGAAATTCATGCGTCAGACGGCTGTGGAAGAGTAAATTTTTGGATGGACGGCATTTGTCGTCCGATCGGGGGGCCCCCTGCTCGGGTTCGGGATGAATTTTGAAATATTTTGAAGTTTTTTCCCGGAAAGTGAGGTGGGGGGCCTTGAAAAAAAAGCGTTTTCTGCTAGAATACCCCGTATTGCCCTGATAGCTCAGTTGGTT
>CAZRGJ010000052.1:3655-11636 GCA_964599445.1 uncultured Planctomycetaceae bacterium
AGAGCGGTTGACTGTTAATCAATAGGTCCAAGGTTCAAGTCCTTGTTGGGGCGCTAAGTTTCGGCTTTGCCGGAGCTGAATTTTTGAAAAACACATTTTGCCCTGATAGCTCAGTTGGTTAGAGCGGTTGACTGTTAATCAATAGGTCCAAGGTTCAAGTCCTTGTTGGGGCGCTTTTAAGCTGTCGAGAGACGGCTTTTTCTTTTTGTAGCGGTTGTTTTGATTGCTCTTTTGATTTTTTTGTCTCCTTTTTTCAGATTCGCCGTTCTGTGCCCTGTTCAAACTGGCCAGATATGGTAAAATGAAAAAAATATTGAATGTGGAGTACTGTATCATGCGCCGATTCCGAATTTTATTCTTTTTGCTTTTTGCTCTGGTTTCATGTTGGGAAGCCTGCGGAGAAGGTCTGGATCGGGGTGTTCCCGTTTCCGGAAAGGTGCGCGGCGAACAGCAGGCGGATCATGAGGAACGACTCCGGAGTCCGTTTCATGAGTATGAGCAGAAGCTCGAGAAAATGGCGGATATTTGCGAAGCCCGGGGATACGGAGAGCTGGCAGAAAAGGCGCGTGCGCTGACTCACACTCCGGAGTCGGGAGAGAAACTTTTCGCTCTCATTCTCCCTCCGGAGGTTCAGGATGCCGAGCTTGCCCAGATGGGATCTGCGAAAAAAAGTTCACGTTCGTCCAAAGCGGGAAGCGGTGAAAAAAAGGAGAGAACGGCAGAGAAAAAGACGTTCGGAGAGCAGTTTGGATCCCGGCTTCAGAAAGTGAAGCTTGAGGCGTCCGATCATGGATTTCGACTTGCGCAGGACGCGATGGAATCGGGCCAGACGGCATTCGCATTTGACCTTTTGATGAAAGTTCTTGCGCTGAATCCGGATCATCCTGCCGCACGGAAACTGCTTGGATACGAACTTCATGAAGGGTACTGGCTCTCTCCTTTCGAGGTCCGTCAGGCCCGCACGAAAGTCTACCATCCGCGGTATGGCTGGATCCCGCGTAAGGGAGTGGAACGCTACGAACAGGGAGAGCGGTTCGTGAACGGCCGGTGGATCTCCGAGGAAGAAGATGCCCGGATCCACCGCGATATTGAAAGAGGCTGGACGGTCGAGACGCCGCATTTCACGGTCGTGACGAACCACAGTCTTCCGGCGGCGGTGAAGATCGGAGAGCAGGTCGAAGTCCTTTACCGGGTCTGGAAACAGCTTTTCCTGCGGTACTTCGCGACGGACGCGCAAATGAAGGCGCTTTTTTCAGGAAAGCCGTCTTCCGGAGGCGCGGCACAGGGAATGGGGGCCGGGACGGGCGGAAAGCACCGGATCGTGTTTTTCCGAAACCGGAAGGATTACGTGGACTATCTCGCACCGCGGTATCCGTCGGTCGCCAATTCGTGCGGATTCTACGTCATTGAAGATCGGACGAGCTATTTTTTTGCCGGAGACGAGTTTGACCGCGCGACGATGCTTCACGAGGTGACGCACCAGCTTTTCAGCGAACTGCGCCGGACTTCGCCCCAGATCACCGAGCGTCCGAATTTCTGGATGGTCGAGGGGATCGCGATCCACATGGAGTCGCTGCACGATGAGGGACGGTACCATGTCGTCGGCGGTTTCGATACGCAGCGTCTTCTGGCGGCGCGGATCCGATTCGTGAAGGACGGATTTTACGTTCCGCTCCGTGAGCTGTGCGCCATGAACACGCAGGAATTCCAGACGCATCCGCAGATGGTGCGTCTTTACTCGCAGTCGGCCGGTCTGATGCAGTTTCTTCTGCATTCGTCCGATGGACGCTACCGGGACGCGGTCGCCGACATTTTGCGGGAGATCTATTCCGGGCAGTCCGTGATGAATGCACTTCCAAAACATCTTGGACGTTCGTTTGAAGAGCTGGATGAAGAGTACCGGGAGTTTATTTCCCGGAATGCGGAAGAGCTTTCGCAGTGGGAGATGGATTAGTCGAATTTCTGCCGGGGCGGATCCGTTCCGGTCAGGTTTGAGATGATTTTCAGTTTTCGATACGGATTGGTTTTTTATGAGTTCAGAAGCACAAAATGACGAGAAGGATTTCGTTCAGATCCGGCACAAGGAGCCGATGGAGCTGAGTCACCCGCGTGAACTGGTCGTGGCGGTCCCGCCGATGCACAGTAACGTGAATCTCTCCCGCATCGTTCGAGCCGCCGGCTGCTGCGGGGTCCGAAAGATCATCTGCTGCGGAAATGCGAGCGTGAATGCCAAGATCGCGCGCGAGACGGGGATCGATCTTGAGATCGAACAGCATCGGACGCTTGCTCCGGAGCTTCTGCGGAAGTGGAAGGCGAAAGGATGGCGTGTCGTGGGGCTGGAGCAGACGAACGACTCGTACTGGCTGCACGAGTACGCTTTTCCGGAAAAAACGCTTCTGGTCGTCGGAAACGAACGTCTCGGCATCGAGCCGGAGATCCTCCGCTGTCTGGATGATGTGGTGGAGATCCCGATGTACGGCCTGCCGTTTTCGCATAATGCCGCGACGGCGACGGCGATCGCGATGTACGAATACTGCCGCCAGTATCCGCGATAATAGGAATCGTAGCGGTCGGATGTGTCGTTTCGTTTAAATTAGTTGGTGCGTTAAATAGTCCTGTGCCGACGCAGAAAAAATTTTTGAATTAATTCCCAAAGGCTTCCGATAGTCAAAAAAGAGTTTTGTTTTTTGCTGTGAAAAAGAAGGTATTCCGGAAGATATTTTCTTTTTTTTCATGCGGGATTGAGCAGGTCAACATGGAAAGAGTCATTTATCGTGTCGTTACGAAAGATGCGCAGGGGCGGATCCGGACTCGGGATTTTGAATCATTGGATCAGATCGGAGCGCTTTATCATCAGATTGGGAATGACACGAGCAGTACCGTTAAGGAATTGCGCGGCCTGCCTCTTTTTCGTGGTCTGATCGGACCGATGCAGGAGGGGCAGATCGTACGGTATGAGACCCCGGAAGTTTTTGAACAGCTGACGCAGGATTGGTACACTGCGGTTCCGGTCACCAAAGGACGCGGGATGGCGATTTGAGCCTCTCTCGTTCCCCGGAAAGTCTCGGTCTATCCAAAAAGTCGAAACAGCATGGCGGTCCGTGCAGTTTCGTTTTTTTGTTTTTTCTTGCTTTTTTTCTTTTAAAGAACGCTTGACGCAAATGAGAATTTTTGCTAAAATGGAATACGTATTTTCAGGGAATGCCCCTCCCTGTGTGGATTTTGAAAATAAACCTGCCTCTAAAAGATAAGAAAAAACGATGGATTTTATTCGGTTTTCTATCGAGAACCCGGTCAAAATTGCGGTCGGCATCATTTTGACGCTGGTTTTCGGGGTCATCGCGCTGGATCAGATTCCGATCCAGCTCACGCCGGATGTGGACCGGCCTACGATCACGGTTTCGACAAGCTGGTCTGGACGCAGTCCGGAAGAAGTCGAAGAGTCAATTATTCTGGAACAGGAAGAGAAGCTGAAGTCGATCCAGGGACTCTGGAAAATGACGTCAACGGCACGTCTCGGGCGAGGCTACATCAAGCTGGAATTCAATGTCGGGACGGATAAAGCGCGTGCGCTCCAGGAAGTGGCGAACTCGCTGGACGAAGTGAACAGCTACCCGGAAAACGTGGACCGGCCGGTCATTCGAATGCAGGACTCTGCGGGGGATGAAGCGGTGGTCTACATGCTTCTGACGGCGGAGGATACGTCGTTTGAAGTCGCGGAGATCTACGACTTTGCCGACCGGTACATCAAACCGCCGTTTGAGCGGATCATGGGCGTTTCGGAGGTCGATATTCGCGGCGGACGCGAACATGAACTTCACGTCCGTTTCGATCCGTACAAACTGGCGCAGCATGAGATCAGTCCGGTGGAACTCCTCAGGGCGCTCCAGTCGGATAACGTGAACGAGTCTGCGGGCGATATGCCGGGAGGACGTCTGGACTATCGGTACCGAATTTTGGGACAGTACCGTTCTCTGGATCCGATCCTCAAGACGGTCATCAAGCGCGACGTGAACGGCGTGCCGATCCGTGTGGAAGATGTCGCGGTCCCGGAGCTGGTTCTGGAAAAGATGATCCATTTCAATCAGAGCAAAGGCCAGACTTCCATGTCGGTTTTTGTGAAGCGTGAGACCGGGTCCAACGTGCTCGACATCGTGGAACAGGTCAAGCAGCGGGTCGATGAAATGAACGCGCCGGGCGGGATGCTCAAACGATTCCATCACGACCGCTACGGTTTGAAACTGCACGTGACGTACGAGGACGCCAACTACATCAAGCTCTCGATCGCCAACGTGCTGAACAGTCTGTACACCGGCGGTTTTCTGGCGATCATGTGTCTGCTGATCTTTCTGCGCAGTGTTCGTCCGACGTTCATCATTGCCATCGCGATCCCGATCTCCGTCATCGGTACGTTCGTCGTTATGTACATGGCGGGACGCAACTTGAACGTCATCTCGCTGGCGGGGCTGAGTTTCGCGACCGGTATGGTCGTGGACAATGCGATCGTCGTGCTGGAAAATACCGACCGCCATCTCGCGAACGGCGAGCCGCTTCTTCGCGCAACGTATAATGCGGTGCGGGAAGTGTGGGGGGCGATCCTTTCGTCCACGCTCACGACGATCGGCGTATTTGCTCCGATCCTGACGATCCAGGAAGAAGCCGGTCAGCTCTTTTACGATCTTGCTCTGGCGATTTGCTCGTCGGTCGGTCTGTCGCTCATCGTGGCGGTCACGATCATTCCGTGCTGCTGTTCGCGATTCATGAAAGTCCACGTGGAATCGACCGGCTGGAAGGCGATGGCGCTGGATTTTTTCGGGCTTGTTTCATTTTGCGGGTGGCTGAACGATAAATTCTCGGATTTCATCTACATGCTGACGGCCCGGAATCTTGCGGGCGTCTGGTCGCGTCTCGTCATCGTTTCCGCCATTACGGCTGCCTCGCTTGCGCTGAGCGTCATCCTTATGCCGCCGGCGAGTTATTTGCCTAACGGAAACAAAAACTTTACTTCCGGCCGACTGATCGTTCCGCCGAGTTACTCGATGATGCAGAGCTACACGATCGGAAAACGTATCGAGGATTACGTCCGTCCGTTCTGGGAAGCGAAGAGTCCGGAGGAGCTTCAGAAGTACCTGAAGGAGCACAATATCCAGCTTCAGGACTTCCAGACCGGAAAACCGCTGATGAATGTGCCGAATCTGCGCGACTTCTTTTTCGTTGTGGCGAACAACTCGGTCTTCATGATCGGAACGAGCGCGGATAGTGAGAACGTGAAGCCCGTGGCGACGATCTTCTCCAACGCGATGCGCGAGATCCCGGGAGCGACCGGCGTCGCACGGCAGGCCTCCATTTTCGGAAAGACCGGCGGCGGATCGAATGCCGTCACGATCGAAATGTTCGGCGACGAACTGGAGAGACTTCGCGTGAGTGCGACGGCTCTGGAAGCGCGAATGCAGAAGATCTTCTCGAAATTTGCCGTCACCGCCTCCCCGCAGAACTTTAACGAAGCGGGACCGGAGATCCGGCTGAATGTGGATCAGCTTCGGGCAAAAGACCTGGGGTTGAGCATTAACGATCTGGCTGTCGCGAGCCGTGCGCTGATCGACGGGGCATATGTGGGGGACTTCAACTATGAAGGGATCAACATCGACCTGATTTTGATCCGCGACCCGCGCGTGCATCTGGATCCCGCAACGTTCCGTGACCTGCCGCTCTCTGTCGTGGATGAAAACGGAAACCGTTCCATCATTCCGATCAGTCAGGTCGTAGAGGAACAGCTGACGGACTCCACGCAGCAGATCCAGCGTATCGAGCAGCAGCGTTCCATCACGCTGACCGTCAGTCCACCGCCGACCATGGCTTTGGAAGAGGCAGAGCAGATCATCACGGATGAGATCGAAGAGGCACGCTCTGTCGGCGAGATCCTTCCCGGGATTCACTACCGCTACTCCGGAAGTTCCGACCGTCTTTCCCAGGTCCGGACGGCATTGATGGGAGAATGGACAGGCTGGAATCTGGAGTCCATCAAGAGCGTGTTTTTGAGCCGATTCTTCATCGCGCTTCTGATCACGTACCTGCTGATGGCCGCACTTTTCGAGAACTTCATTTACCCGCTCGTGATCCTGTTCACTGTGCCTCTGGCATCCGTTGGCGGATTCATTGGGCTGCACTGGCTCCGGATGGCGGATCCGAGTCAGTCGATGGATGTGCTCACGATGCTCGGTTTCGTGATCCTGATCGGTATCGTGGTGAATAATGCGATCCTTCTGGTCTACCAGGCCCTGAACTATATGCAGGGGTTCGGCGAGAGTGAAGAGGAGCGCATCGAGCCGATGGAGCCGCGCATGGCGATCCGAATGTCGGTCCGAACGCGAATCCGTCCGATCTTCATGACGACCGGAACGAGCGTCGCGGGGATGATGCCGATGGTGCTGGCGACGGAATCCGGAAGCGAACTGTATCGCGGACTGGGGGCCGTCGTGCTGGGCGGTCTGTCGTTCGCGACGATCTTCACGCTGGTGGTCGTTCCGCTGCTTTTCAGTCTCGTCATCGACGTCATTGGCGCACCGAAGCCGATCGACATTGATGCGCAGCCTGAGAAAAAAGAAGAGCCGGCAACCGGGAATGAACCGGAGATGAACGCGGAAGTTCAGCCTGCATGAGAAGGCCGGTTTGAAAAATGAGTCTGAAAAAGAAGGGCATCTCCCCGTCGGAGTGCCCTTTTTTTGTTAGAGAAAATACTTCATTTTTTTGCCGACATATGGTACGGACAGTCCGGATCGAGGTGCGGAAGAAGCTGCACGCGGATCGATTCGGGGATCGGGACCGTTCGCTGATTCTGAAGGTCGAAATAAACCATCGCGGCGCCTCCGAGCGCTGCGCAGGTCCCGTCTTTCAGGTAAACGCCGTGCGCGACGTGGAGCGACGATTTTCCGAGGTGCGAGATCCACGTTCGGATCTCGACTTCACGTTCCGAAAACTGGATCGGGGCACGGTAGTCGATCTCGATGCGGACGAGGAGAAGATTCCAGTCCTCTTTCGTCATTTTGGGGTTGAACATCTCGAAGATCTCATTGCGAGCTTCCTCGAACCACTGTGCCGAGGCGAGATGATGGCAGTGTCCGACCATGTCGGTGTCGAAAATTCGAAGCTGAACCGTATGCGTCAGCATGATTTTGCGTCCTTTCCTGATTTTTTGGGGGCTTATTTTACGGGTTGAGCGGGAACTGGGGAAATTTGGGAAGCTGGAGCCGGAGTGTCTGTTTTCGGCGGAAGATCCCGATTCTTTTCCAGAATGTATTTTCCGACGATCTGGGCGATATTGCCCGGGTGGATCGTGTTGATCTCATAAAGTGCTTCGTTTTTCCCGTTCGTGACTTTTCCGCGGGCCTGATCGTGTGCTGAGAACGTCTCGGGAAGATGCGTGCGTTTGGGGTCTCCGTAAAGGATCCTGGGATCCGAGCAGATGAGCCGGACCGTCCCGTCTTCTTCATGGGCCAAATCGACTTTTTCGAGGAGAAGCGCGTCCATTTTTCCTTCTGCATCCAGGATCCGGACGGTCATCGTGGGGATCTTGTCGGTCGGGACGTAGAAGAGTCCCTCGTAATCCGTTTTTTCAAAAGTCCACGTGAATTCGAGAAAAACCTGCGCCTGCGCATGGGGAGCCGGGAGCATCAGGATCCCGAACAGGAACGCGAGGATGAGGAGAAACAGACGAGGCCGAAATGCGGAAGTGCGGGCAGGTTTCATCGGGTCTCTCCTTTTTCCGGCACGCGGTATTTTCCCAGGATCTTTTCTTCGTCATCCGGCAGAACGGGCGCGATGATGCACGGAGCCAGCCGGCCGTTCAGATCCACCGCTCCCCGGCGTCCCTGAATGAAAAGGAGAACGGGGACTTCTTCTGCGGTTTCCGGCGGGCCGAAAAGAACCTTGGGATCGGAACATTGGAGCGTCAGACCGGAGGAACTTTGGTTTTCATCCGGTG
>CAZRGJ010000053.1:0-11365 GCA_964599445.1 uncultured Planctomycetaceae bacterium
TACCTCGACACGGAACTTCTGCTTCTGGGAACGTTCCTGCACGATACGGGCAAGACGGTGGAGCTGGTCTGCGATCCGGAATTTGCGTACACAGACATCGGACAGCTTCTCGGACACATTCCGCTCGGGATCTCCATGCTCGAGACCAAGATCCGGCAATACGAGACCGAAACGGAAGAAAAATTTCCCGACGCGCTGGCGTTTCAGCTCAAGCACATGATCGCGAGCCACCATGGAGAGTACGAGTACGGCAGTCCCAAACTTCCCATGACCGTCGAGGCGCAGGCACTGCACTGCATCGATCTTCTGGACTCGAAACTCGCGGCATTTCACCAGCTTCTGGAAGAGGATCTGAATTCGTCAAGTCCCTGGACCACGTTTCAGGCTTCTCTTCAAAGGAAACTTTTTAAGGGATTTCCGGAACCGCAGAACGGCACGGCATCCGACGTAAAATAAAATGCCCCGCCTGATCCGAAATTCGGAAAACGGATCCGGAAAACGGCGAAAAAGACGACAGGGAAAGAGGAAAAAGAAAGGAACCCATGGCAGGCTCTTCCACCCAGACGCAAGAAGCTCCAATTTTGATCGAAGCATCGGGGCTTTCCAAATACTATGGTCCCTTTACGGCGATCGAAAATGTTTCATTTCAGATCCGGCGCGGCGAGATCACCGCATTTCTTGGACCGAACGGAGCGGGCAAAAGCACGACGATGAAGATCCTGACCGGGTATCTTGCTCCGAGTGCCGGGACGGCGCGGATCGCAGGCTTCGACATGAATTCGGACCGGATCGCCGGAGCACGCCATCTCGGCTACCTGCCGGAAAACGGCCCGCTTTATCCGGACATGACGCCGAAAAGTCTGCTGGAATTCTTCGCGTCCGTACGCGGTCTGTCGCCTAAAAGCCGAAAAAAACGGATGGAGTGGGTCATTGAAATGTGCCGGCTGGAATCTGTTCTCGGGAAGCCGATCGGAAAACTGTCCCGCGGATTCCGCCAGCGTGTCGGAATGGCGCAGGTCCTGCTTCACGATCCGGACGTTCTGATTTTGGACGAACCGACCTCCGGACTGGATCCGATCCAGATCCACGAAGTACGCAAAACGATCCGCGCCCTGGGAGAGACGAAAACGATCCTGCTCTCAACGCACATTCTTCAGGAAGTCGAAGCCATGACGAACCGGATCCTCTTCATTGCCGAGGGAAGACTCAAATACGACGGCAGCGTCACCGATTTCCTGAAAGACGGCAGGACGCTGGAAGAGCATTTCTGCGGACTCGGAACCCCGGAAGTCGTGCAGGGGTAGGCTTTCAGCACGAAAGGATACGCGGAAAACATACGGAAGAGCAGCAGACCGTGCGGCATTGGGAGTGCCGGGAACAAAAAACAGACGGTTTCAAAAAGGGATTTTTCAGTTCAATCAGCGTTTAATCATGAATCGACACGCAATCCAGGCGATTTTTTACCGGAATTTTTTCAGCTATTTTGCGAATCCGACCGGATACGTTTTCCTGTGCGTTTTTGTGCTTCTCAGCACGATCGCGGCATTTTGGAGCAATGCGTTTTTCGTCAACAATCTGGCGAATCTGGATCAGCTGACTCCTTTTTTCCCGTTCATCATGCTGGTCTTTGCGCCTGCGATCACGATGAATGCGTGGGCAGAAGAACGCCGGCAGGGAACGGATGAGCTTCTGTTGACGCTTCCGGTGAATGACTTGGACGTGGTGGCGGGAAAATACCTCGCGTGCCTTGGGATCTACTCCTGCTCGCTCCTCTTTTCCGCACTGTGCAATTTCATCGTCCTTTCGACGCTCGGGACACCGGATGCCGGTCTTTTCTTTTCGACTTACGTCGGTTTCTGGTTCGTCGGCACGGCAATGCTGGCGATCGGGATGACGGCGTCTTTCCTCACGAACCATCTCACGATCGGCTACGTCTGGGGCGTCCTTCTGAACGCTCCGTTCGTGTTCTCCGCGTGTGCGGAAGTCATCGTCCCGGACCGATTCGCTTCGGAAATGACCTTCTGGAGCTTTGAGGCACGCTATGCGCCGTTCTGCAAAGGAGAGATCTCCTTCGCCTCCGCGTTTTATTTTGCCGCGATCGCGCTGGTGATGCTCTACCTCTGCATGATCTTCATCAGCCGCCGCCATTGGTTCAGCGGGACCGCAGGATGGAAACGGGCCGGACATTATGCGCTGCGGACGGTCTGTCTGGCGGTGCTCGTTTCGTCGCTGACGGTCATCTTCAACCGCTTTGACCTCCAGACGGACTGCACGGCAGAGAAACTCAACTCCCTATGTCCGGAAACGATCCAGCTTTTGAAAGAATTTGATCCGGAATATCCCGTCGAGATCCACGCATACCTGAGTCCGCAGATCCCGGGGGAGTTCGCGCAGGTAAAACGGAATCTGGAATCGACGCTGCGTCAGTTTGAGACCTACGCCGGAAGCAAGGTCCGCGTACAGATCCATTCGCTGGAACGATTCACGGATGAGGCGATGCAGGTCGAGAAAAACTTCGGGATCGTGCCGGCAGAAGTCAACGTTCTGGTTCGCGGAAATCAGGAAAAGAAGAGCGTCTATCTTGGCGTCGCCATGACGTGCGGACTGAATCAGGAAGTCATTCCGTTTTTCTCGCGCGGACTGCCGGTCGAATACGAAATGGTCCGCTCGCTGCTGATGGCCGCGACGCATCAGAGAAAACGTCTCGGTGTACTTCAGACGGACGCCAATCTTCTCGGAATGTTCAGCGCGATGCCGATGGCGGGCATGGACCGCGAGACGATCGAAAGCTCCGTCAGTCCCATCATCGCGGAACTGCGCAAGTCCTACGAGATCGTGCCTCTGAATCCCTCCTATCCGCTTGATTCAGAAACCGTCGACGTCGTTCTGGCTGTTCAGCCGTCGACGCTGGAACCATACCAGATGGACAATTTCCTCGCGCTTCTGGAAACGGGAGTACCGACGGCAATCTTTGAGGATCCGCTTCCGCTCTGCAGCCAGTTCACGCCGACGAGCGAGCAGCGCCGTCTTTCACGGGATCCGATGGACGCCATGGCGATGATGGCGGGTAATCTTCCGAAAGCAGATCGGAAAAAACTTTGGGAGACGCTGGGCGTGAAGTTCTCCGAAGAAGAAGTCGTCGCGCAGAAGTACCGTCCCATCCCGCGATTCTCCCGCAGTCCGGATCCATTTCTGTTCATCGACCGAAACGAGCTGGATCCGGAACCGTTTGCGGAAAAGGATCCCGCAGTCAGCGGCCTTCGCCGGATGGTCTTTCTCTATTCCGGACACATTCAGCCGGATCCTGCGGTGAAGGACGTGAACGTGACCCCGCTGATCCGTGCGTCCTCGCATTCCGGCGTCGTTCCGTACCGGCAGCTGTTCCGGAATCCTGAACTTGGATTCATTCCGCAGAATCTGAATACGGAGACCGATTTCGAGATCACGTCGCTTCCCTACATTCTGGCGGCGGAGATCCGCTCGACCCGCACGGATCGAAAAGGGATCCGCGTGATCCTGACGGCAGACACGGACCTCTTCTTTGAAGGATTCGTGCAGATGCGTTCTGCCGGAGGCATGGGGTCGGACGCCGATTTCGACAACATCAACTACGTTCTGAATGTCATGGAGCGTCTCGGCGGCGAAGACCGATTCTACGCCATCCGCAGGCACCAGCCGATCCATCGGAAACTCGAGACGATCGAACAGTTCCGAAATCAGTTCCAGAAAGAATTCGATGCACAGGAAAAAGCACTCATGGGGCAGATCGAGACCCGGCAGGAAGAGCTGGAAAAGGAACTGAATGCGCGGGTCGCGAAACTGAACGAACAGATCCGCAGCGGGGAACTTTCGCAGAACGAAGCAGAAGAGACCCGGGAATGGCTCCTGAGCGTCGGTCAGAACGAGATGCAGAAAACCATCGCACGCCTCACGACAAACATTCAGAAAGAAGTGGAACGGATGGAAAAAGATTTTCAGACGCAGATCCTGAAGATCCAAAACGAGCGGAAACTGCTGGCAGTGCTTCTGCCGCCGATCCTCCCGCTTTTCATTGCGCTTCTGGTTTTCATTTACCGGAAAAATCAGGAACGGATCGGAATTTCAGCCGGTCGTTTAAGGAAGCCGTAGGATCTGCCGTACGGTCTCCTGACCATCCGCCGCGATCCCGATACCATGAGGAGCCATTCCTCAACGACGAAACGGAACGGTTCAACGATTCCCCCCCTAACCGATCGAAAAGATTCCAGACGATTTTCGAGTAAGGAATTTGAATTTCATGAAACTCACGAACGATACGCTGAAAACTTTTTTGTTTTTCATCCTTGCATTGTGCGCCCTGCTCCCGGCGATCTGGCTATCTTGGCCGAAAGGGGAGACCTTTACGGCAGAAAAAATGGTGGAGAAGGTCCTTTTCCCGGAACTTCGCGACGTCATGGACGTGGCGTCGCTTTCGATCGCGAGCGTGGAAAAAAGCGGACGGATCGCCCGTCTGGAAGTCCGCAAGGTCAACGGTCAATGGATCCTTTCTTCCTTTAGCGGATACCCGGCGAACGCACAGAATCGGATGGTGGAAGTCGTCTCGGCACTTTCCGGTCTGGAAGTGCTTCGTGTCGTGGGAGAAGATGCCGCCACTCGGGCAAAATGCGGAGTTTTGGAGCCGGAAGACACGCAAAGTGCAGATCCGGAAGAACGCGGCGACCAGATCGTCATTCGGGATGCGGGGGGAAGAGTTCTTCTGGATCTCATCCTTGGCCATGAAGCGGAAGAAGGGACCGGGAAATACTACGTCCGGCGCGGGGGACAGAATCCCGTCTACATCGTGAAGATGGATCCCTCAAAACTTTCCGCAAAATTCCTGGACTGGATTGAGCGCGACCTGCTCAAGATCCAGCCGTCCGACATCGCGAGTCTTTTTGCGCTGGACTGCCAGCTCGATCTCAGCGCACAGGATCAGGGGTCCGCCTTCAGCCATCGCGGGCAGTTTTCGATCGAGCAGAAATACCTGGAAGATCCGGATTGGGTCCTCGTCTCCAACCTCCGAATGTTCGGAAACGGAATGCGCGACATGGGAATGCCGACCGGCATGACGCTGGATCTTCCGATGCTGCGCAAAGTCAGCCAGGCTCTGGCCGATATGCGGATCGCGAGCGTACAGAGAAAACCGGACGGGATCCTGGAAGCGTTTCGCACGCCGGAAAATATCCAGCTTACGCAGGAACAGAATCTCATGCTCCAGAAATGCGGATTCTGTGTTCTGCCGATGAATCTCGGAAACGGCGTGGTGAACTCACTTTTCTCGACGGACGGACAGGTCCACGTCTACACGAAAAACGGGATCGTCTACCGGCTCTTTTTCGGAGGGATCGCGGGGCAGGAGGCTCTTGAAGATCTCGACCTCGGGAACGGACGAAAATTCTACCGCTACCTGATCCTGACGGCAGACCTTTACCCGCCGGGGATCGAGCAGCCGAAACTGATGGAACTCCCACCCGCTCCTCCGGAAGATGCTGACGAAGCCGTGAAGGCACAATACCAGGCACAGAATCAGGCACTCCTTGAGATCAACGCGCAGGAGAACCGGATCTACGAGGAAAAACTCGCCGACGCACGCAAGCGGGTCGAAAAAATGAACGAACTGTTCGCGGACTGGTACTTCATCATTCCGGAGGACGTTTACCAGCAGATCCACCTCACGTACGCAAACGTCTTCATTTCGGTTGAAGAAGCGGAAAAAAGAAAGCGTGAAGCGGAAGAGAAAGCCGCAAAGGAAGCCCATTCCGCTTCAGAGTGTACCGATCCGAACTGCCCGGACCATCATGGCGAAGCGGAAACTCCGGTTTCAGAAAAACACTCCGCTTCAGAGTGCACGGATCCGAACTGCCCGGACCATCATGGCGAAACGGCCGCTCCGGAGACAGTGAAGGAGACGGCCGAAACGGAAGGTACGGCAGGGAGCGGAACGTGACGCACGACGCACTGGTCGCATTTGGAGCGAATCTCGGTGACGGAGAGGCCGTTTTTCAGGAGATCGAAACGCGTTTAACGCAAGATTTCGGCGAAGTACGGAGTTCCTCCCTTTTTCGTACCCAAGCCGTGACGCTTTCAGCAGGATCCGCCCCGGAACCGGACTACTGGAACGCGGTCATTCAGGTGCAGGTCCCGCAGAATTGGGAGCCTGATGAATTTTTGGACCGTCTGCTCGTGCTTGAAAAGGAACTGGGACGCATACGAACCGGCTCCCCGCAGGAACATTGGTCGGCGAGGACCGCGGACCTGGACCTTCTGCTCTGGGACGATCGGTTTCTGGATGCAGCACCGTACCTGGTTTTGCCGCATCCGATGATGGCATGGCGGCGTTTCGTTTTGGAACCGGCGTGCGGGATCGTTCCGGACCGTCTCCATCCGCTGACGGGGCAGACTCTCGCAGAAATGCTGGCGGTCCTGCAAAAAAGGGAAGAGGGTGAAGAGTCGGCCGACGGCGATCCGTTCCTCCTCTGGGACAGCATGGAGCCGGTGTCTCAGGAGCTTCTGGAACGTTCCCGAACGCAAAAATGCCCGATCCTCGCCCGCCGCTGGGTCTGCCGAAACGGCGAATCGCCGGAAACTTTCCGAAAGCTCCTTCAGCTGCTCAGAAAGCCGCCGAACATTGAAAAAACCGCATAAATTTTGGGTTCTGCCCGTTTGGGAAATTCACTCTTCGGGTAAAATTCATTTCAAAAAACCACCTTTTCATTTCAGAAAGTTGAAAAATCATGAAACCTCAAGTCGTGCGTGAGTGTGCGGAACTGCACTCGGTCGTGAAGTCGCTTCATCTTCAGAATCTGCGCGTCGGTCTCGTGCCGACGATGGGAGCACTCCATGCCGGGCACATTTCGCTCGTGAAAGAATCGCTGAAGCAGTCCGACTGGACGATCGTGTCCATTTTCGTTAATCCGACGCAATTTGCGCCGGGTGAGGATTTTGAGAAGTACCCGCGCACGCTGGAAAACGACCGTGCGCTGCTTGAAAAAGTCAACGAAAAGGAGAACATCATCGTCTTCACGCCGTCTGCGGACGAAATGTACCCGAAAAACTTCCACTCTTACGTCGACGTTGCGGGTGCGGCACTTCCGCTTGAAGGAACGTTTCGTCCGACGCATTTCCGCGGTGTCGCGACGGTAGTTCTGAAGCTCTTCAACATGACGCAGGCCGACGCCGCATTTTTCGGACAGAAAGATTTCCAGCAGGTCCAGGTCATCCGCCAGTTCGTTCGGGACCTGAACGTACCGATCGAGATCCAAATGTGCCCCATCATCCGCGAAGCGGACGGTTTGGCGATGAGTTCCCGCAATCGGTATCTTTCGCCGGAAGCGCGTGCCCGTGCCCTTTGCCTTTCGCAGAGTCTTGAGAAAGCCCGCGAAATGATCCTGCGTGACGGATGCCGAAGCCGCAGTGCGGTCGACGCGGCGATCCGTGCGATTTTGGCGCATCCGAATCACTCGGTAGACTACGTCGCCATCGTGGATCCGGTGACGCTTTTGCCGAACGAAGGCGACACGATCCAGCTTCCTGCCGCGATTTTGCTTGCGGTCCGGGTAGACGACACGCGGCTGATCGACAATCTGCTGATCGAGTCGGAAAACTGACGGTTTTTCAATAGCCTGCCGGCGAAACTGGGAATCCGGCCGGCAGGCAAATTTTCCTCAAGACGATCCATTTTTGACGGACCGTTGGCAAAACTTCACGAGATCCTTTCCCGGAAAAGAGACGAACGTATGCACCAGACGCTTTTTTTCATTCCGTACGAGATTTTTGGCCTGCCGCTTTTCGGTTTTGGGATCCTCGCGGTCCTCTGGGGGATCGGTCTGGCTGCCGGATGGTTCCTCTATCGAAAATACAGTCCGGAAAAATCCGTCTCCGAAGGTCTCCAGGTGCTCGGACTCGCGATTCTCAGCGGTTTTCTCGTCTGCTGGATCCTTCCGAAAGCTGGCTGTGCCGCAGGAATTCCGATCCGCGCCTACGGAACGATGATGCTTCTGGGGATCCTCCTTTCCTTTGGGCTGGCGGTTTGGCGGGCTCCGCGGTATGGTTTTACGGCACAGCATATTCAGGAGATCCTCTTCTGGCTCTGCATTCCGGGACTTTTGGGAGCGCGTCTCTTTTACGTCATTGAGTACTGGGAATCGTTCAGGGCACCGACCCTGGGACAGACATTCGCCAATATCGTGAACATTCCGGAAGGCGGACTGGTCGTATACGGCTCGATCATTGGAGGATTTCTCGGCGGAGTCGTCTATCTGCTCTGGAAACGGCTCTCCATTCTCCGGATGATGGATCTGCTTGCCCCATGCATGATGCTGGGACTCGCACTGGGGCGGCTCGGCTGCTTTCTGAACGGATGCTGTTTCGGCGGGGTGTGCGATCCGGCTCACGAACACTGGGGAGTGCATTTTCCGGCCGGAAGCCCGCCGTTTGAGCAGCAGATCGCAGAGGGAAAGATCCATCTTGATCCGCACGAACTCTACCATGGAATGCGGTTCGCGAGCGACCGGAATCCGCGAACGGCTCCGGCTCCGACCTTCGTCGAAGAAGTCGTTCCGGGAAGCAAAGCGGTGAAAAACGGCATTCAGGCCGGAGATTACGTCCTGAGTATCCAGGGGATCGAGGCTCCGGAACGCGAGACCGTCATTCAGGCTCTCATCTGGGGAACGCGGCAGAATGGAAAGATCGAAATGACGCTCTCCCGCTTTGACGGAACCTCCGAGAAGACGGAGACTGTCTCATGGACGACGCTGGAATCTTCCGGACCGGTCAGTCTCGCGGTTTACCCTACGCAGCTTTACTCGAGCGTCAATGCGCTTTTTATCTGCGGCGCGCTTCTGCTCTACTCACGTTTCCGACGGCATTCGTCGGGGATCGGACAGAAACACGACGGCGAAACGTTTGCGCTGTTCCTGACGCTTTACCCCCTCACGCGCTTCATCCTGGAAATGATCCGGACAGATGAGGCCTCCGCATTTGGAACGGGACTGAGTATTTCGCAGAATGTCTCGATCTTGCTTCTGCTTGCTGCGGCCGGCGTGTGGACGTTCGTTTTGCTCCGTCCGCAGGCAGAATGCCGAAAAGCAGAAAACGCAGCTGAAACCGCCGAAAAATGAGACCTGGGATCGTCTGGAAAAAATCATGAAAAACGGGGGTGGAAGAAAATTCGGAAAAATTTTAAAATTTCCCGTTCACCCCCTTGACAAAAAAACGCGATATGGTATACTGTGTCTCATGATTGAGGGATGAAGGCAAACGCCTGAAGCACTTCTTTCAAGGGTAGGTAGCTCAGTAGGTAGAGCACGGCCCTGAAAAGGCCGGTGTGGTCAGTTCGATCCTGACCCTGCCCATTCAACAGCCTGCACGTTAAGTGCGGGCTTTTTTTATGGAAAGCCGGGACTCTGGAAATTTTTCCGGAAACGCCGGACTCCGCATTTTTTTCAAATTCCGCATCAAAAAAACTCCTCCAGGCAAACCGTCTGGAGGAGTTTTCAGGTTTCAGGAATACGTTTTACGCAAGTCTCCCGTTTTTCGCTGTCCGATCTTAAAATTCCAACTGCCACATCCACTCAACGACGTGCGCTTCGCCTTCCTCGCCGGCTGGATTTCCTTCTCGATAATCGGTCGTCCAGTAGCTGTACTCGATACCGGTACGGAGGAATTTGGTGAAATCGTAAACGAGATTCGTGTAGATGACGCTGTTTTTCGCGATGGAGATCGCTTCCGCATCGTCTTCATCCGGGTCATCGATACCGTATCCGAGGCGATAGTGGAGCTGTTCGGTCCAATCCCACCAGAATTCCAGCCAGCCGCCGGTACTTTTGACGGCATCGCAGGTCCCGGTTTTGGAAAGCGGATCGTAGTCGATCCCCTGACTCACGCCGCCATAGACTCCCGCAAGTCCCTCTCCGGTAAAGAGTTCTCCGCGGATACCGCACCGATTCGTGAACGGCACGCTCAGATCCAGGTTGGCGGACCAGCTGTCGATCTCGGATCTCTGTCCCGGAAAATCGTATCGCTGCTCGCCGACGTGTCCGGAAATACCGAACTGGATCGGGTATTTATAGCACGGCCGGGCGACCGTCCAGCCGACGCGGCCCATGATGGTCGGATAGCTTCCGGTATGATCGTACGCGCTGAAGTCGCTGCCGCACATCTGGGAGATCGACGTCGAGACTTCCATTCGGGTATTCTGGCTCCAGTAAAAGTACCGCGTGATCTGGAACTGCGGATTACGGTAGCCGATATTTCCGGCATCCCACAGATTATAGTAGTTCAGCATCCCGGTATTCAGCGGCGAGATCACGTCTTTGGTCTGACCGAACAGGAATTTCCAGTCCTCATTTTCGAGCTGCCAGTAAACTTCGCGCAAAAGAATGCTTCCTTTATTCTCGGCATTGCCGGTGTCGTTGCGGAAATCGACTTCCACTTTACCGCTGGAGCGCATTTTTCCGAGCCACGTGCACATTTCCGGTGCCTCGATATTCAGACCGAGACGGGAACTGCGAGCCTGAAACGCAGTGTTGAACTGACCGTACGTGTCGCTGGGGAGAATATGGTGGATCGCATCCTGCGGAGACGGACGGGACGTGGAACCGAGAACTGATGCCCAAAGCCGGCCGTACGGAGTCACGCGGACAGGACCGATGCGCCATGCGGAATCGCGTACGTATTTTTCGATGTACGCATCCACTTCAGCCCGGGTCATGGTTTCTTTGGAAGATGCGTCGGAAGACGCGGTTTTGCCTTCCCCGGAAAGGACCGACGAAGTCAAAGCCGTTGACGAAACCGGAGCTGCGGCAGCAGACGCTTTTTCCTGATTCAGACGCGCGACTTCTTCACGCAAACGTTTGGTTTCGGCTTCCAGACGCTCAAAACGCGCCATCATTTCCGGAGTCACGGTACCGGAAGACGCCAGATCAGACGCAGACGAAGCTGCCGGATCGGCTGAAGTGCCGGTTTCGGCCAGGATCTCCATGGGAGAGGACGAAGCCGACGGTTCGGGGAGTTCCTGCGCCTCTGTTTGGACAGGAGATCCGATACTTCCCATACTCAGTGAACTGACGAGCAGTCCAAGAGCCAAATTTCGAATTGCCGAGAATGAATGTGTGGTGTTCATGATCCCAAAATATTCAGGTAAACCAAATAAACCGAAAAACTTTTTCACCTATCGGCCAGAAATACCAAAAAAATCAAAACAACCAGACATATCGTCAAAATTTCACCATCTCCCCCATTTTCATAAAATTTTATTTCCCAGAGAATATTTCACTGCTTCCATCAGAAACACAAAAGCATTTTTTCAGGAAGAATTTTTGCAGAATGGCGCATGAACAGGAAATAA
>CAZRGJ010000054.1:0-4932 GCA_964599445.1 uncultured Planctomycetaceae bacterium
TTCTTTCATCGGCTGCTTAACAAAATTTGTTTGTTTTTTGAGTGAACACGCCCTAAAAAAACAGTTTTTCAGACTGGAAATTTCTTTCTATTTTACGCAGGATAGAAGGCCTTTGCAAGGGGGGCGAGAGAAAATTTCTCTGAAAAATGGAAATAATTTGAATTTTTTTGTTTATTGGCGATCTTCGGAGATGAAAAGTTTTTCAATTTGGCTATGTGGGAGAAAATAGTTTTTTTCGTTTTTGTTTTTTTGTGGGATCCTTAAATTTTTTTCAAAAAACCCTTGACCAAATTTTGCGGTGTGCTATACTGAAAGGAGAGTGCAGGCGGAGATATTTGACTATCTCGCCATTTCCTTCCGATTCCCACAGATTCCAGGTGCCATAAAATGAAAAACCTGCCATTTCGCATTTTTTCCGTTTCCTTTTGGGGAATTCTTTTCAGTTTCATTTTTTTGATCGGCTGGGGGCTTTTTCCCAATGTTGCCGAGGCACGCGATCCTGCCAAGGTTTGGGATCTTGCTTCCCTGAAGCAGGTTCCTGCTGCGGAATGGTCGGATGCCGAGAGACTTTCGTCCGGCGATTCCAGTGAGATCCAGACGCAGAAAGTCTGGTATGCGGGAGAGGAATTCAAGGGGCGGCCGACGCGCGTTTTCGCATTCGTTTCGCGTCCTGTCGGTGACGGACCTTTCCCGGGGATCGTGCTGGTCCACGGCGGCGGAGGAACGGCGTTTCGTGCCTGGACGGAGCTTTGGGCAAAACGCGGTTACGCAGCTATCGCAATGGATCTTGCGGGCAATGAAGTTCTCGACGACGGTTCCAGAAAACGGCTGGAAGACGGAGGACCGGGGCAGGGCGACGAAGAGAAATTCAGCTTTTTTGAAGAAAAGGACTACCGCCGGATGTGGTCCTACCATGCCGTCGCGGACATTATGCGGGCACATTCACTTTTGTGTTCTCTTCCATGTGTCGATGCGGAACGGACTGCCGTCACCGGAATCAGCTGGGGCGGGTACCTCACGAGCATGGTCGCGGGGATCGACGACCGATTCAAGGTGGCTGTGCCGGTTTACGGATGCGGGGATCTGGAACGTAATTCTGTCTGGACGGAGAGAATGGATCAGATGCCGTGGCCCGGAAAAGTGCGCTGGTCCAGTTATTTCGATCCCGTGCAGTACGTTGGGAATGCGAAATGCCGACTTTTTTTCCTGAATGGCACGGATGATTTTGCGTATCCGTTGGATATTCACTTCAATACTTACTCGCGCGTTCCGCATGCAGACGTTCGCCTTCAGGTCCATATGCCGCACGGACATGAAGTTGGCTGGGCGCCGCGGGAAATCGAGGCGTACGTGGATTCCGTGCTGAACGGAGCTCCGGAATTGCCGTGCCTTGGGAAACTGGACTGGAAACGGATGCCGGACGGCACGATCTCGGTCTCGGCTCCCATTAAAAGAAACCCGGAAGCTGCCGTTTCTGCCAAACTTCATTTCTCCACGGAAGCCGGCGGTTTTGAAGGAACGAAATGGAAGGTCCGAAACTGGTCGGAGATCCCGGCTGAGATACGAAAAGACGTCCCGCAGGTTTCCGTTCAGATCCCGCAGGAGATCGCAGGAATGGCTCCTTTGCGCATCTATCTGGAAGTCCAGACTGCGGACGGCTTGACGGTCTCGTCGCACTACGCACACTGCAAAGCGGTCCCTCGTCCCAATTTTCAGCCCGTTCCGGAAGGTGGGATCCTCCTTTTCGGGAAAGATGTTTCGGGTACTCTGGTGAACCGGTTTCTCGATCAGAGCGGCGCACCGGCAAACTGGAAAGTCGAAAATGATGAGTTGATCTCCCGAGCAGGAAACGGCCTGAATCATGTGCACTCAGACGCTGATTTTCGCGATGCGCTCATTCATGCAGAATTCTGTCTCCCGAAAAAAGGAAGCGGAAACTGCGGACTGTATATTCACGGTCTCTACGAAATGCAGATCCTGAATTCTGCCAATGCGAGGGAGACGCATATGCTGGAAGCCGGAGCGTTTTACCGTTTTGCTCCGGCACAGGCTCTGGCGGGGCTTGGCGGCGGAGAATGGCAGTCCTACGATATTCTGTATCGTGCGCTGCGTCGGGACGCTTCCGGAAAAATCGTCGAGAAAGGCCAAATGACGGCGTGGCTGAACGGGATCCTGGTTCAGGACCGGTTTGAATTTGAAGAGGCCCGCTCGCAATGGCATCCAATGCGTCGACAGAAAACGGACCATATTCAGAAAAAGTGGGACCATCAGAAAAAAACCGGTTTTGCGCCGCTTTTCCTGCAGGATCATGGCGAAGCCGTGCGTTTCCGCAACGTCTGGATCAAACCGCTGGACTAGTTCGGGAGAAAATGCCGTTTCCGGTCTGTGTGGATGCAATTTTGCCTCAGACCGGAGACGGAATTGGATTTTAGATCTTGATTTTCGGGACTTCTTTTCAAATTTGAATTTTTTTCTGCGGCTCACCCCCTTGAAATTTTTTCGGCATTCGGTAAACTATGAGTAATTTTGTGAATGCTCCAAAATCGATCGGGATGCTTTCAACATTCAGACGAAAATCTGAGTGCCGCAGGCACCTCCGGGAAACGGACAGAGCGACCGGGTCTCTGATGGGAAATGGATGAGTCGGCTGGTGCATCGGCCATTTGTTTTTTTCTTTGAAGTCCGGAAACTTTGTGCGCAGTGAAACGGAAAGAAAGAGTAAAGGGGGAAACGCAGTGAGTGCATCGGCCTATCTGGTTTTTCGGGATGAATCCCGGTGGAATGAAGTGTTTCGGTTGACTTCCGACCGGATCACGTCCGTGGGCCGTGCTCCCTCCAACGTCATCGTACTCAAGGATGACCGGTGTAGTCGCATGCACGCCATGATCCACTTTGACGAAGAGCAGGACGCATGGTTTCTGAAAGATCTGAACAGTCGAAACGGCACACTAGTCAATGGACGAAAGGTCGATTCAGAGGCGGAGGTCCGGCTTTCTCCAAATGATGTTCTGATGTTCGGGCGTTCGCATCTGATGTTTCTGAATGAACTTCGCGAGCTGCCGTCTGAGGAGTCGGATCAGGCGTTCCAGATCGCGCCGCCGCAGGAATACTCCTCCGTTCGGGCAGACAGTTCCAGTGTGCTGGGGAATTCGCACGTATTTTCCGGCATGATGGAGAATTCTGAAGAGACGATGATCACGTGCCGCCGGGAAAAGGCGCGGCTTTTGGAGACAGTGGATCACGAATCAGCCAATCTTTCCAATTCGGCAGGAAAGCGCATCCGGCGTTCCATCGCGAATCTTTGCCGGCTGGCGATCGAGATCAATCGGGCTGGCGATCAGAAGGCGAAGCTGGATCTTGCGCTTCTCTACCTTTTGCGCGAGCTTCCGGTCAGTCATGCGGCGGTCCTTCTGCTTCCGGGACCATGTGAGGAGAAATTTCCGATCGCCTCATTGGAAGCCGCAGCCTCCCAGATCGCGCCGAATCTGCGGAATGTGCGCGTCTCACCGTACCAGAAGGTTTCAGACTATCTGGCGCAGACGGTGCTGGAATCCCGCAACGCGGTCATTGCGCGCCACGTGAAGGGGGACAGTATCCTCGGACGGCGAAACAGTGAAGGGGAGATCGAGACGACGAGCGTCATCTGCGCGCCGATTTTTACGGAAAGCCGACGTTGGGGGATCCTTCATGTTTACTCGACGGATTCCCGGAAAGTACCGGATGTTCAGGATTTGGATTTTACGCTGGGGGTCGCGGAGATCCTGGGGATCATGTTCGAGAATCTTCGGGAACAGAATCAGCTGACGGAAAGTCTGAATCGTGCGCAGAATGAGAACGCGGTACTTCGAAAACAGCTGGGTGTCCGCAGCGAGATCGTGGGTTCGAGTCGGGCAGTTCAGGAAATTACGGAGCAGATCGCGCTGGCGGCGAACAGTCGGGCGACGGTTTTGATCCATGGAGAAAGCGGCGTCGGAAAAGAACTGGTCGCGCGTGCGGTCCACTACTCGAGTCCGCGAAAGAAAGCACCGTTCATTTGCCTGAATTGTGCGGTACTTTCGGAGGATCTGCTCGCCAGTGAACTTTTCGGCCATGAACGCGGGGCATTTACGGGCGCGACGGAGCGGAAAATCGGAAAATTTGAAGCGGCGAACGGCGGGACGCTCATGCTGGATGAGATCGGAGAGATGGGGCTGAATATTCAGGCGAAATTTCTCCGTGTGCTGGAAGGGCATCCGTTTGAGCGGGTCGGCGGGACGAAGCCGATCTCCGTCGATGTGCGCGTCATTGCCGCGACGAATCGCGATCTGGAGCAGGAAGTCATGGCGGGCCGATTCCGAAAAGACCTCTTTTTCCGACTTCGGGTCGTTGGGATCCTGGTGCCGCCGCTGCGTCAGAGAGTCTCGGATATTCCGATTCTTGCGGAACATTTCTTCCATCTTTTCCGGACGGAAACGGGACGGAAACTGAGCGGATTTTCTCCGGAGGCGATCGCGCGGCTTCAGAGCTACGCGTGGCCGGGAAACATTCGGGAACTGAAGAACGTCGTGGAGCGGGCCGTCGTGCTGGCTCGCGGATCGCGGATCGAGGCGGGGGATCTTCTGCTTTCCAATCTCACGGCCGATTCCGGAGCGGTCATGGATCCCGGAATGGCGGGGCTGAGCGGCGAAATGGGGATCTCTGGCGGTTTTTCTGCTTCGGCGGTGGAAGAGTTTCGGCCGATGTCGTTGGAGGAGATCGAGCTGGAGCATATTCGCAGAACGCTGGAATTTACCGAGGGAAACAAAAGTCGCGCGGCTCAGCTTTTGGGGATCGAGCGGACGACGCTGGACCGAAAGATCCGGAAGATGGAAGCGTCTTCAGGGAACCCGGAGCGTTGAGGAACCCGGAGCGTTGAGGAACCCGGAGCGTTGAGGAACCCGGAGCGTTGAGGAA
>CAZRGJ010000054.1:5180-11272 GCA_964599445.1 uncultured Planctomycetaceae bacterium
TGAGGAACCCGGAGTGCTGAGGAACCCGGAGTGCTGAGGAACCCGGAGTGCTGAGAAACCCGGAGTGCTGAGAAACCCGGAGTGCTGAGAAACCCGGAGTGCTGAGAAATCCGAAGTGCTGCGTGTCGGTGTTTGGGAGCGGAAAAAGGGGCCGGTCCGGAGAGGTCGGGATCCTGCCCCGTTTTTTTATGTACAGAGCGATGGAGTCGGTTGGCGGTCAAGAAAACTTTACGCTCTTTTTTCACCGACTCCGCAGAGCCAGCCGTTTTCTGTGTCGTGAGTTAGTGCCGTGACGGAAAATCCGCAGCGAGGAAGCAGTTCACGGAGTTCTTCCGGAGCGGGGCAGAACATTTCCAGCCGACGAGCGATCTCGGCATGACGTTCACTCATGGAGCCGCCGACCATTTCCAGTACGGTCATGAAACGGCCTCCCGGTTTCAGAACGCGGAGAATTTCTGCGAGGTCCTTTTTCGGATCTGGCCAGAAGTAGAGGCTCTCGACGGAGAAGACGGAGTCGAAAAAGCCGTCAGGAAACGGAAGTTCCGAGACTCCGCCGCAGTGGAAGCTCATTTTGCCGGCCGAAACGGTTTCTGCATTAAGTTCTTCTGCGGACCGGATCGCGAGCGTCGAAATATCGCAGCCGAACAGCTGGGCATTGGGGAGACGCTCCGTGAGTTTTTTCAGAGCTGCACCGCCGCCGCAGCCAACGTCGAGGACCGTTTGACCGAATTCCGAAACGTGCGAGAAGCCCCACTCTGTAAGCTGTGCGTGGGAGCGGTTCATCCCATCGATCATCTGTGTGCCGAGTGCGCCTTCCGGAAATCGCGCATTGTGGATGAGATCAAAATCAATTGGTTTTTCCATCGTCTTTTTCTCGTCTGGTTTTTGAGGAAACATTGGGGATGTTTTTGAGTCTATTTCCGATTTCGTTTGAGAGATTTTAGCGTTTTGCCGTCAGAATGTCAAGGGGGAGCGGAGCGATTTTCCTGAAACGAAATTCCGTACGCCTACTTGACAAAATGGGGCAAGTCAGGTAAAATTGAATAAAATGGCGGTGGAGAGACCTCAGGGGATGCATTGAAGACTCGGCTGGAAATCGTATTGGAGTGGAATCGCTGATGGGAATTTTTGACGTTTTGGTATTTTTTTTGTTCGTGGGACTGTTCATTGCGGGCATTGGAGTCGTGCCGTTCTTTATTTTGAGGGAACTGTCTCGCGAATGGAAGCAGAGAAACCTGAATATCGCGCCCATGAAATGGCGTGAAGCGGTTTCCATTTTGCTTGCGGTTGCGTCTTTTGAATTTCTGCTCCATCCCCAAACCATGCTTTCCTGCTTCCCAACAGCCGGTCTTGCCTGCTTTCTTTTTTTCTGGCCGATGCTGATTTTTGCGGTGGGAGAAAGCTGGAAGCGATGGAGACTTTCGCTTGTGCTGATGCTCATGCTGTGGGCGGTGGGGGCGCGGTGCCTCTACACGGTGCCGAGCGGATTTCTTGTTCTCTTTATTCCGGGACTCTTTCTGCTTCTTGCCGCCTCGGTGAATGGGCAGCGTGTGCCGCTTGAGAGAGGCGGATGTGCCGTATTTCTCTTTGCTTCGATCGTCGGGGCTTTTTTCAACGTGTTTCGAATTGCGGCCTGGCCGTTTCGGGGATTCTTTTTTCGGAAAGGGAATCTCGTAAATCTCGCAGTATTTACTGTGCCGGCGGTTCTGCTGCTCGTTTTTGGCGCGATTTTCTTTTTCGCGAACTGGGACCTGAAAAATTTAGGCTGGATGGTGAAAAAACTGGAGAACGTGCTCGAGGGGATCTTCCTTTCATCTTCAGGCTCGGCTGAATTTGTGGAGTCGTGTGCCGTATGGTTGGCCGTCGGTTTGGGGTTTGCGGGACTGATTGCGGGGAAAACGTGGAAAAATGTCGGCGGGGATACGGAAAATGCGGCTTCGGGAGAGCGTGAGGTTTCCGGGGTCTTCTACCAGGCCGCGCGCAATTCACTTTGGGCACTTTGCGTACTTTTTGCGCTGGATCTTGTCTGGGAGGTCCGCGTGCTTGCGTTGTGGGCCCCGCCTGCAGATTTCTGTCTCGGAACGTTCTGCCATGAAGGAGCCGCGTGGCTGACGGCCGCGCTTGTTTTGACCGTCGGAGTTCTTTGGGGAATTTTTGCCCGGAAAATGGAGAGAAACGCGCAAAGTGCGTTTCTGGAAAAACTCGCTTTTTTCTGGATCTTCGAGAATTTTCTGCTCGTTGGAGCCATTTTCGTTCGTCTGGGGATCTATGTGGACCACTCCGGCCTGACGTGCTTGAGGATGGTCGGTTTTTTCGGTACGGCCGCCGTCGGCGTTTGGCTGGTTTTGGCTTTTCTTCTGCTCGTGCAGCGTGAGGGAATGGCTCCGATCTGGAATCGGTGCGCGTGGAGTTCGCTTGCGATCGTCTGGCTCTACCTGGTCTTGCCGGTCGATGCGTTCGTCTGGCGCGTCAATACTTCGCGGATCCTCGCAGGAGACCGTGCGCCGTTTCTGCATATTTCTGAGCAGAAGATCTCGGATGAGGGACTCGTGCAGATGATGCCGCTTCTGTGTTTGGAAGACAAAACGGTCCATGAAGGGATCGCTTCCGAAATCTGCAGGCGGATTCCCGGAGTATTCTTTGACGCAGATTCTTCACTCCGTTGGCCGGAAAACTGGCGGCAGTACAATTACGTAGAACGGAGTCTGCGCGAGCAGGTCATTTTTTACGCGCCGTGGCTGGAGGCCGTATGGGGCGTGCAGTACGAGATCCATACACGATTCCGCGAAAAAGCGAAAGCTTCCTATCCGCCGGCGGATGGGAACACGGCTGCCTCTTCGCCAAAATGCGAAACCAGGTCGGTGGAAGTGCAAGCCGAAGCGGATCCAGAAGTGGATCCAGAAACGGATTCGGAAGCTGAGTCGAAAACAGAGCCGGATCGCCAGAATACGTGATCCGTTCCGGGAAATTTTTGACGGAGAGACTGAAAAAGGGGGAAGTTCATGAAAGATTTCATTTTGATTCCAGACTCATTCAAAGGAACGCTCAGCTCGCGGGAGATCTGCGGGATCATGGCGTGGACGATCCGGCGATTTGTGCCGAATGCGCGGATCCGGTCGATCCCGGTCGCGGACCGAGGGGAAGGTACGGTCGATGCGTTTCTGACGGCCGTCGGCGGAAAGAAGGTCTCGGTCGAGGTCACGGGACCGGATTTTCAGAAAATGAACGCATTTTATGGAGTCCTTCCGGATGGGGAGACTGCTGTCGTGGAAATGTCGGCGTGTGCGGGGCTTCCGCTGGTCTACGGACGAAAGGATCCCGAAAAAATGACGACGTACGGTGTCGGTGAGCTTTTCCTCCATGCTGCTCGGAATGGATGCCGAAAAATCGTGACCGGATTGGGCGGGAGCTGCACGAACGATGCGGGAACGGGAGCCGCGGCGGCTTGCGGAGTCCGCTTTCTCAAAGAGTCGGGCGAGTCGTTCATCCCCACCGGCGGAACACTTTGTGAGATCGCGCAGATTGACGTTTCCGGGAAAGATCCTGCTCTGGAAAACGTGGAATTCCTGACCATGTGCGACATCGACAGTCCGTTTTGCGGGAAAACGGGAGCGGCGTATGTTTTCGCTCCTCAAAAGGGGGCGGACGAAGCGATGGTCGAGCGTCTGGATGCCGGGCTGAGACACTGCGGTGAGGTGATCCAGAGGACACTGGGAGCTAAAATGCTGCAGAAGACTGGCGTTTCCGATCTCTTCATGCTTTCCGGAGCCGGAGCTGCCGGAGGAATGGGAGGCGGGATGTGCGCGTTTTTCAACTCGAAATTGAAGATGGGGATCGAGATCATTCTGGAAACGGTCCAGTTTGCGAAAATGCTTGAGAGAGCGGATATGGTTTTCTCCGGAGAAGGGAAGATCGACACTCAGAGTCTGCGCGGAAAAGTGGTTTTGGGGGTCGCTCAGCAGACCCAAAAGGCGGGCGTGCCCCTCATCGCGGTCGTTGGCGACATTGGGGACCGGATCGAGGAAGCGTACGCACGCGGTGTCTCTGCGATTTTCAGCATCAATCATGTGGCGGTTCCGGTTTCCGCTGCACGACGCCGGGCACGTCGGGATCTGGAGTCGGAAATGGAAAATATTCTTCGCTTTTTGCGTGTGGTTCAAAAAAGCAAAAGGGGGAAGGATGAGAATGCAGAGGAACTGCAAATCCGGAAAGGAAGGCAGTGAGAAAGTGCTCTTCGGATGCCGTCTGCCTCTGGATTTTTGCCAGGAACGGCGTAAATTTCCACTTTTTCTCCGGAAGCGTCCGGCGGGGGGCTTTTCAAAATTTCCCGTTCTGATATACTGAGGACGTTTTACCATGCCGTGTATGCAGATGCACGCGGTAAATGGAGAGATGCCTGGGATGGATCCGCATTGGGGGAGAGCTTTTTCATGCTTTTCAAATTTTTCAATTTGAGGAAATGGTTGGGCACCGGTGCCTCTAAAAATCAAAATGAATCAACCGCGGAAGTGTCTCTTGCGGGGAAAAATCAGCTTCGGCACGTCGCCATCATCATGGACGGCAACGGACGCTGGGCGCAGCAGCGTGGACTTCCGCGTGCGGCCGGGCATCGTGAAGGGGCGAGGACGGTCGAGAAGATCGTGGCGGAGTCGGTGCGGATCGGGCTGGAAAATCTGACGCTCTACTGTTTTTCGCACGAGAATTGGAAGCGTCCCGCTCTGGAGCTGAACGCCATCATGCAGCTTTTGGAGCATTTTATGGTTTCCTCCCGGCAGAGTATCATGGAGAATCGCGTGCGTCTGCGAGTCATCGGACGGCGGGACGGGATCCCGGAGTCTGCGTTGCGTGAAATGGACAAAACGCTCGCCATGAGTGCAGAAAATGACGGTTTGGTCCTGACTCTCGCCATTAATTACGGAGGGCGTCAGGAACTGGTCGATGCTGCCCGCCAGCTCGCGCAGAAGGCCGTTGATGGGAAGCTCCTGCCCTCCGAAATCGACGAAGAGAAAATCGCTGGGGCACTTTATTCGGCCGGAACGCCGGATCCGGATCTTCTTATTCGGACGGCGGGGGAGATGCGGTTGAGCAATTTCCTTCTCTGGCAGTTGAGCTATGCGGAGATCTGGGTCACGGACGTCTGTTGGCCTGATTTTTCCGAAGTACTTTTCCATGACGCGATCGATTCCTTCCAGAAACGTACTCGAAGGTTTGGTGCCGTAGTGAAAAATTGAGCGCCTCACTCTGAAAGGACTGACCGAAAGGACTGACCGAAAAATGTTCCGTGGAAGGAATTTCGGGAAAGACGCCCGGTGATGGCTCTGGTCAAAGACGATTCAAAAAGGAACCAGGACGAAAGAAGTTCAAAATGTCGGATGATTTGATTTTCACGCCCGAAAATATTTTGGGGGCGGACGGATTGCTTGCCCGCAGAATGAAGGGCTACGAGCCGCGTCCGCAGCAGATCGTGATGGCGAACGACATTCTGGAGTCTTTTCTTGGAAAAAATCATCTGGTGGTGGAGGCTGGAACCGGGGTCGGAAAGAGCTTCGGGTATCTTGTGCCGGCGATTCTCGCGACGACGCAGGAGTACTTTTTTGAAGGAGAGAAGCAGAGACCGTACCGGAGGGTCGTCATTTCAACGCAGACCATCAGCCTTCAGGAACAGCTGATCCGGAAAGATCTGCCGTTTTTGAACAGTCTGCTTCCGCTTGAGTTCTCTTTCGTGCTGGTGAAGGGCCGCTCAAACTACGTCTGCCTGCGCCGTCTGAAGAATGCGTACCGAAATGCGCAGGTCCTTTTCAGTTCCATGGAGGAACTCGAGCAGATCGAAGATCTTCGCGTGTGGGCAAATCAGACGGACGACGGAACGCTTTCGGATCTGGATTTCAGCGTGAATCCGAAAGTCTGGGAAGAGGCCTGCTGCGAGTCGGGAAACTGTCTTGGAAAAAAATGCCAGTTCTTCAAGGACTGCCTCTACCAGCGGGCACGGCGCCGTGTGCGAAATGCGCACATCCTAGTCGTGAATCACGCGCTCTTTTTCAGTGACCTTGCCGTTCGGAACGGCGGAGGAGCCATTCTTCCCGAGTACAATG
>CAZRGJ010000055.1:0-11174 GCA_964599445.1 uncultured Planctomycetaceae bacterium
TTTTTAAAGAAGCGTCCAGTCGTTGGCCATCAGTGCGTAAAGCCCCAGTGCGAGATTCGTGGACATATGAAACACGACGGCATCCCAGATGTTTTTGGTTTTGCCCACGTACCAGGTGACGAGACTGAACCACACGACGGCGGCGATCGCTTCCGGGTGCGTCAGGACAGCGTAAACGTTCACGGCGATCCATGCTTTCATGGGCAGGGCACCGACCGAAAGTGCGAGCCAGTTCGTTTCTTCTTCGGTTTCCGTGTCTTTGGCATCGCCATCCTGAATAAAACGGAGGAGGAAACCTCGCAGGAAGAATTCCTCGATCAGCGGGACCATGAGCGCGAGTCCAAAAAGACGGACGGCAAAAAATCCCCAGGCGAGGGACGGATCTTCAAAAACGCCTTCGGCAAAGGGATCAAACGCACTGCGGGCAGGACCCGACAGGAATTCCAGCGGCGAGAACGGGATTCGGGAAAGTGCGACCCAGAGTACTGTTCCGATCAGGCCGGCAGGGATGGCGAGGAGCGTCCAGCGGGTAAGACGCAGGGGGAAAAGTTTGCGCCAGCACATGAAAGCACAGACCAGAGCAGCTGCCGAGACCAGCAGGACTTTCAGTGCGTAGGCAGTGGGATAATTCCAGGGGGAAAATGAAAAACGAAACGGACTTCCTGCGGCCGCATCCGGTTCCAGACTTCCCAGGATGAGGAACAAAATGAGGGGCAGTGCAAGGCCGACTGCGTAAAATTTTTCGGTTTTATTCATGAAATCCTCAAAAACATGAAAAAAATTTAAACTTTTTAAAAGTTAAGGGAGCAAAAACGCTTGACGTTTTTTGTTTTTCGGTGTACTCTATAGGATATTTGAAGAGTATCGGTGGATCGGGGCCTCGATTCATCTTTTATTTTACTCGATAGACGACTTTTTGTCTATGGGAGTTTTGCAAAATTTCAGAAGATCAGAAAAACCATGAAAAAATACTTCTTTCCAATCGTGGTCCTCGTGTGCTGCTTTTGCTGCGTGAATCTGACCTTTGGTCAGGATGAAAGCTCGAAATATCGAAGCAAGGCAGTCGATGCCCTGAGAACGGGGCCGGATGAAAATGGACGCAAGACCGTGAAACTGTATCTGGACGCCCAGCTTGCCCGCTGGGAAGGGGATGAAGCCCGGATCCCGTTCTTCAAGAATGACCTGCTTGGTTCTTTACAGTCGGTTCAGAAGGACAATCCGAAAAATTATGTTCTTGCGATGGACATGATCTTTGAAGGATTGAAGAAGATGGCTGAGGGAGGCAAACGTGCTGTCCGATTCAATGCCGTCCTCATGGCGGGAGAGCTGGATCAGCCGGCCGGTGACGGCACGACGGTCCCGTATGCGAAAGCACTGCCGTTTTTGAAGGAAATGGCCGCTGCGGATGAAGCGTACATTCAGGTCGCTGCGATGAAGGGGCTTGCGCGTCATGCGCAGTATGCGAAGTCGGAAGACCGCGGGGCACTGGCGAAGATCTTCTCGCAGTTCGCGTTTGCTCCTCTCGCCAAGGGAGAAGCCAACGAAGCACCGGAAGCGCAGTGGCTGCGTCTTCAGGCACTGGAAGCTCTCGGCAACCTGCGCATGGCGGGAAGCAAAGGGGAAATTTCCGGGAAACTGCTTGAATCGGCGATGATGCAGACCAAAGCAGTCGACAGTCCGTACTTCCGCCGCGATATGGAACGCCGCATCACGGCAGCGGTCGCGTTCTCGAAACTGAAGCTCACCGTCGACGAAATGCGTGCGATGAAAAAAAAGCCGGAAGAGATCACCGCGGCTTTCGGCCGTCTGTTTCTGGTCTGCATGAAGTACGAGTACGATAATGACTACGATCTGCAGGAAGGCGTTGAAGGTGAGGTTCAGCGCGACCCACGTGCCCGCCGTATTGCACGCGCCATGTCGCCGGAGGAAGAAGCCTACCAGATCCGTCTCTGGAAACAGAGGACTAAGGCGGTCTCCAGCGCATTTGCGTGGATCTTTAATTCGAAGGAATCCAATCTCCCGGCTCTGGAAGCGTCCAATAAGAATTTCAGCAAGGTCGCCCGCATGATCCGCGACATTTCCGAAATGTACGATCGTGCCGGTTTGAGCAAACGGCGGACGGCGTCCCGTTCCGAGGAACCGGAAGAGGCTGAGGCTTCAATGGATTCTACGGTCGTTTCGACGGATGGAAAACTGACGCTCTATCAGATGCAGAAAGATATGCGGACCGCGCTGCGCGACCTGGCGGAACTGATGGAGATCCCGCTTGATATTCAGGCGAAGATACGTCCGGATGCCGGCTACGGCTATTGATGTTTCCGACATAAATGGGAAGGATCGGGGATGGTCCTTCCCGAAAACGGCAGAGTTTCTCATGACGCCGATCTTTTCAGGAGACTGAAGAAGTCCGGAGCCAGTGGACTCCAGAAGAATGGAGATTCCCAATGCGAATGCTCTTTCTTATGCCGCCGGGCAATAAAAAAGCAGCCGGAGGAGGCCGGCTGCTTCGGGAGAAACGCATTCCGGATGAGTAAGGAGGATGCATTCCGGAATGCAGAAGGATAGGGTTTTCGGGAACTAGTGAACGCTGGTTCCCGTTTCTTGTGTAGCGAGTATTTCACCGTCTGCGGTGGCGTTCGCACCGCGGATCTGTTTCTGAAGCAGGGTAAAATGCCCTTTCTGGGACGGCTGTTCTTTGCCTGCGGTATCCGCGATTGCCAGAGCTTCACGTATGTTGCCCTGTCGGTAAAGGTGCTCCACCCAATAATGGTAGACGTGCGTGTGGTTGTTCTGGAATGGCGGGTAGGACGGTTCATGAGCCAGTCCTGTGCGCAGGAGTGCAGCCGCCTGCTCAAACTGTTTCTGATTGCACAGCACGATGGCCCAGTTGTTCATCGTGGCGAGCAGGTTGCCGAAGGTGGTTTTGCTCTGCGGGTCCAGACAGTATGCGATGGCGTTTGCTTCCAGCGCACCGGCAAAATCGTTGATCCCAAGGAGATCGACTCCCCGATTATAATAGATCTTGGCGATGAGCCGTTTGTCGGAGATCGGCTGCGGAACCTGATGGAGGAGCATCTCATCCGTCTGATCTTTCAGATGGGGAGACGCATCCCGGATGAGTTTGCAGATGACTTTCCGCTGTGTTTCCGGATCGTTTCGGTACCGGAACCAGCTGGCGCAGGTCGTTTCCACCTCGAGTTTCTCTCCGTTGCTGAGGTAGACCCAGCACATTGCGTGTCCGGGGAGTTCCACCGCAGTGACGTTCAGTCCGGCTTTTTCGGCGAGGCTGCAGTACAGGATCGAGCCGGTCACGCAGTTGAAGCGGCCGTGTTCGAGCAGGTTGGTCATCGTCGTGCCTTCCAGACGGTACTCGTGCGTGATGTTCTGGTGCATGAAGTCCAGGATCATCTCGGCTTTCAGGAGTTCCCGTTCATGGAGCGTCAGATCCTGCCGCTGATCCGCGAGCTGCGTTTTCTTCAGGAGGTGGAATTCGATATTGTCGTAAATATGCACCAGTCGGTTCGCGTCCGCCGCAGTTGACGGACGGCTCGCAATAATGGCGGCTTCCATCAGGGAAAAACGGCATCGGCTCTGGGAAAGTTTGGTGCGGTCCAGAACACGAAGAGCATTGAAAAGGTGCTCTTCATTGCTGTTCAGAACGCGAATATATTCCGCACTCCAATGGAGCGGTCCTTTTTCAATGATGCGCTGTTCGCTGAAGTCCTGAAAAACCAGGCGTGCAGGGACGGCTACCGTGAGCTTCTGCATCGGGGAATTTCGACTTGAAAAAACCGGAGTGTAGGTCGCGACTTCCTGCTGATGTCCGCTCTTTTCCGAAGCTGACGGCGGCGGAACTGCGGCAGGCATTTCCGAACGGGGGGAAAGGGATGGGGACGGCTGAGTCTGCGGCTGAGTTGGCACTGCCGACACAGGTACATTTTCCTGAGCGGTCTGCGCCGCAGGATGTGATGCTGTCCGTTCCGGAACGATGGAGGCTGTTTCCGGGACGTTTGCCGAGGCTCCTGGAGCGGATTTGGATGTCGGATATTCGATCCGGGGATATGCGGTCCGTTCTTTGATGGAAACTGCCTTCTTCGGCAGAGATGCTTCCGGATAGCTCTTTCGGTTCAGCTGGCCGTGATTGCCCGAAGTGTGTGCGTGGCCGTAATTGCCCGAAGTGTGTGCGGAAGCAAGAGGCATGGAACGCGCAGTTTCAGATCCGGTCTGGATCCGTTCTTTCGGAGCTTTTTCAAAAGGATAGGACGCATTTTTCCCCTGAGCTTCCGGCATTTCGTTCTTTGCGGAGCTGTTTTTGCGTGTCGTCGGATACCGCATCCGTCCGGAGGCTTCTTTGGAACTGCTTTCGGAAGGATCCCAGAAAGCTGCCGGCTGAATGGCCGGATCATGGAAAATGTGCGTCGTTTCCAGGACAGATCTTCTGCTGCCGGACGTTGAATTCCCGGAAGAACGGGGCTGCGGAACCGCTTTGCCGCTGTGTTCTGCCGGTCGGCGGTCTGTCTGTGAAGGAACGGTCTCCAGAGAGAAAATGTCGTCCTCGACGGGAGATTCCAGGAGCAGAATGTCGTCGCTGACTTCCTCCGGAACTTCTTCCAGGATCAGTCCGCTTCGCGTTTTTTCTGCGGGAGTTTGTTTCTCTGCGGAACGTTTCCGAGCAGAAGTCTGCGTTTGAAACCGGACTTCCGGCTGAAGTTTGGGAGCCGATCCTTTCTGGAGGATACTCTTTACTTCTGCCGGTTTTTTGGCGGTTTCCGGGAACGTCTCAAGTGCCGGCGGAACGGAGAGCTGGAAATCGCTTTCATCCAATTCCGGGACCTGGGGAAGATCAGGTTCGTGCAGACCCTCCTTTTCAGGATCGGCCGCAGTTCCTTTTTTCGAAACGGGATTTTTGGCTGGGACGTCCTCAAGGATCGAGAACCCATGCATCTGTCCATCCGTTTCCGTTACGTCTTCCAAAATGGGCTGGACCGGAACCTGAGACCGGGTAGAGGTGCGGATCTTCTTTTCCGAGGCTTCCGGATGCGGCAATGCTGCCGTTCCGCCTTCCTCATTCCAGTGGCTCGGAGCCGGAGTTTCCAGGTCCAGAGATGTCAAAGGGGCTTGCGGAGCCTTCTGCGGGAAGGAATCGAGCAGATCGGGATCCGGATACCTGAAGTTTGAATTTTCTGTCTGGGAATCTTTTGAGGCGGCTGATTCGGTTTCGCGCGGGGCGGTGGTGAAATAGCGTTTTCGGATCTGTTCCCGACGTTCGGCACGCGCTCTGGCTCGAATTTTCTGACGCGGAACGGGATGCGATTCTCCGGGTGCCGGCGTGAATTTTTCCGGTGCACGATACGGATCCGGATAAACTTTGCTGCTGTCTCCCCCAAAATAGGCTTCAGAAACTTCGGGAAGATAGGACGGATGGACCGCAGACTGGCCGTGAACTGCAGAAATGGGCAGGAACGTGCCTGACAAAAGCAGGGCGCACGCCCAATGACGGATCTGCGTCATTCGGCATCCGATGCTTAAAGGATCAATTGGGTATTTCTGGCTGCAATCCATCGCAAACCTTCTCTTCGCTGGGGAAATTTGACGAAAATCTGACGAAACTGTCCTCCTGACAGTGAAAATCGGGAATGTTGGTACATTTCGCGCCATCAGACTCTTTTCTAAACGGCCTTTTTTAGGAAAAAATCCAAAAAGTTCTGAAAAGGACACGTTGTATCTTTTGTGCCGAATGTTTGTGTTGTGTTGGATGTGCGGGAGAGGCAAGGTAGTGAAGATCTGTAATGTGGTCAGTTGACTGGTGTGTAAAAATAAGAAAATTGGAGGATTTTGGCAAAATGTGATTCTTTTTTTGTGTTTTGTTTGAATTTTTTCATCTCCACCCCTTGCGAAAAAATCGTGTTGCGGTAAAATAAATGAAATTTGGTTTTGGCGGCTCTCATGGTACAGGAGATCTGTCGGAGGGACGCTCGATTTTAAGTGGAGGAAATGGAGGACTGGTATGCACGACGAACACGATCAGTGTGAATGCGGCTGTGGCTGTGAACATGAAGAAGGCCCGATTTTTATCGATACGATCACGGATACCGGCGAAGAGCTGACGTTTGAGCTTCTCGAGATCTTTGATTTTGAAGAAAAACTTTATGCCCGTCTTGCTCCGTGCGATGAGGATGCGGATGACGATGAAGACCTGCTGATGGAATGTGAAGTCGTCGGTGACGAGTATACGTTCCATGCGATCGAAGATGACGCACTTTTCGAACGCATCGTGGCGTATCTTGACGCCCAGCTTGCGGAAGAAGAAGCCGAAGAAGACGGCAGCTGTGGATGCGGCGGCTGCGGCCGGGAATAAATGCCGTATTTGCGGAAATTTCCCGTTTTTTTGGAAAAAATCAAAAATTTTTTTGAAAAACCGGGATTTTTTGGAAAACGGTTTTCCCCCTTGAAAATGCGGGAGAAAAGACAGTTTTCGGTGAGTTTTTTTCCGAATGGACTGTTTTGCCCTCCTTGACATTTATTGGAAATGGGGTATAATTCCGACTCTGTTTGAAGTTTTTTTGTTTTTCCTGCCGATGCATCCGCGATAGTCGCGAAACTGACGCGATTTTTAGGGGATGCCGGCTGACCCGTAGATTTAATTTTTTTCAGGATGGTGTATTATGGCAGTTCCGAAGCGTAAGCACTCCAACGCCCGTACTGGTTCCCGTCGTTCCCACGACGCCAAGACCGCGAAACAGATTTCCTATTGCCCGAATTGCAATCAGGCAGTTCCGTCTCACGTTGTGTGCCCGAACTGCGGTATCTATCGCGGCATGAAAGTTGTCGATGTGGACGAAAAATAATTTCCTGCCGGGAAATGACTCGTCTTTCAGATATTTTCCTCATCGTAAGGCAGTGTATCTGTGCTTGCGGTGAGGATATTGTTTAAAATCGGGATGATTTTTGGATCAAAACCGGACTGGATGCCGGTAAATATGAGATCGTGAGGGGATCGGCCCGAGGTTTTCCCTGGCTAGCCGGAAGCGACTGCGGCCGCCTCTTTCATCAGGATTGAAAGTTTTGATGCCGCGGGTGCTGCTGGTCGGCGCGGACGGCATGAAGGAGCTGTTTTATGGGAAAAACCGCATTTTTGTTTCCGGGGCAGGGTGCTCAGACGGTCGGTATGGGGAAGGTGCTCTACGATACGCTTCCCGCTGCGAAAGCTCTTTTTGATAAAGCGGATGAAATTCTTGGCTATTCACTGACGGACTTTTGCTTTAACGGGCCGATGGAGCAGCTCAGCACGACGGTTGTCAGTCAGCCTGCGCTATACGTGACGTCGCTGGCGGCGTTGGAATCGCTGAAAGTTTCTGCTCCGGAAGCGGTCGAAGCGTGTTCTGCGGCAGCGGGACTGAGTCTGGGTGAGTACACGGCACTGGCGTTCGCCGGCGTTTTGAGTTTTGAAGATGGTTTGCGTCTTGTCCAGCACCGCGGTCAGGCGATGCAGGAAGCTGCGGACGCGACTCCCAGCGGAATGGTGAGTCTTCTTGGTCCGGAAGTCGAAGTGGTCGAAGATCTTTGCGCGAAAGCCCGCGGTGAAGAGATCCTTCAGGTCGCGAATCTCCTTTGCCCGGGAAATACCGTAGTTTCCGGAACGCGTGCGGCCTGTGAGCGCGTCGTGGCGCTTGCGGAAGAAACGGGAGCTGCGCGTGCGGTCCCGCTTGCTGTGGCGGGTGCTTTCCATACGCCGATCATGCGTCCTGCGGACGAAAAACTTGCCGAAGTGCTGGCGAATGTGCAGATCTCGGCTCCGCGTATCCCCGTGATCTCGAATGTGGACGTTGAGGTCCACACGGATGCGGACGACATTCGTGCGACGCTCGTGCGTCAGCTGCTCTCTCCGGTGCAGTGGGAAAAAACGATGCGGAAACTCATGGCGGACGGATACGACACGTTCTATGAAGTCGGTCCGGGGCGCGTCCTTCGCGGTCTGATGAAGCGCATTGACCGGAAAATACCGTGCCAGGGTGTGGATGTCTGAGTTTGAAAGAGACCGGATCATCGATCGGAAATTTTGGGAGTCTGGTCTGGATCCTGAAGGGGACCCGGACCGGATGGTTTGAAAATTTCATGTTTTTATTTCCTGGAGTTTTCGGTGGGGCTTGACAAAAATTCGAAAATGCATATAATTCGGAATTGAGATTATTCCCAAAATAGAGATTTTTTCAAAAAAAGGAAAAGATTAAAAATTTTTGGAGAATATTCCGAAAATAAATCGAGAGCCTGAAATTTTGGATCTTAAGCCGTGTTTCGGCGGGGATCCTCGTGGAAGAAGCAAACTTTCGCGAGTATTTTCCATGAGATCCGGAAACCATATCGATTTATTTTAGATGGATCCTTTTTGAGGAGTTTATGATGTCAGAAAAACAATCACGTATGACCGTGGACCTTTCGGGCCGCGTCGCAATCGTCACTGGAGCATCGCGCGGGATCGGCAAAGCCATTGCGGTATCTCTTGCGGAAAATGGAGCTAAAGTAGCCTGTGTCGCCACGTCGGTGGGGAGTGTCCAAGGTACGGTCGATGAGATCCTCGCTCTTGGCGGAGAAGCGGAAGCGTTCGGCTGCCTGGTCGGTGAGACGGGTGCCGCGCAGTCGGTCGTGGATGCAGTTCTGGCGAAGTGGGAGAAGGTCGATATTCTCGTGAACAATGCGGGAATTACGCGCGACGGTCTTCTTGCGCATATGACGGACGAAGATTGGGATGCCGTTCTCGAAACGAACCTTCGCGGCACGTTCCAGTTCACGCGGGCCTGCATCGTTCCGATGATGCAGAAACGCTATGGACGGATCATCAACGTTTCGAGCGTTTCGGGTCTCGTCGGCAATCCTGGTCAGGCGAACTACTCGGCGTCGAAGGCGGGCGTGATCGGTTTCACGAACACCGTTGCGCGTGAGTATGCGAAGCGCAAGATCACGGTCAACGCGGTGGCTCCCGGATTCATCGCGACGGACATGACGAAAGTGCTCGGCGACATGATCATGACGGAAGCGAAAAAACGCATTCCGGCAAACCGTGTCGGTGAACCGCAGGATATTGCCGATGCTGTGCTTTTCCTGGCAAGTGATGCTGCGTCGTACATTACCGGTCAGGTGATCTCGGTGGATGGCGGTATGACTGCCTGATTTTCGGGATCGTTTGGATCTTCGGCGTTGCGGCAGGATCGGCTTTGCTCCTGTGCCGCAATGCGGAAATGCTTTTTATGTTGATTTTGCGGGAAAAAGTTTCGATTTTCGAGACGTTTTTGCAGGCAAGATCCTAAAATTTGGGTAAATTTTCATTTTTCTGGGAAAACAGGTCCGTTTCCCCCTTGTGGAGGGGGTGGATATGTGGTAGATTATAGAAAATGGAAGTTTTCCATTCCAGAGAATTAAAAGGAGAATTAAAGTGGATCAGAATATTACCGAACGTGTCATGAAAGTTGTCGGCGACCAGCTTGGTTTCGAAATGGACAAACTGAGCCCCGAAACGTCCTTCGTGCAGGACCTTGGTGCAGACTCTCTCGACATTGTGGAACTCGTGATGGCACTGGAAGAAGAATTCCAGATCACCATTCCGGAAGAAGCGAATGATGATGTTCAGACCATCGGCGATGCGGTTCGTCATATCGAAAGCGAACTGAACAAAAACGCCTGATTTTGCATGGAGAGAGCCGGCAGGGCACAGGTTCCTGCCGGATCTCTTTTTCTTTCCAAAAAATGATCCCGCGTCGAACCGAGATGTCGAGTCGATGCGGTTTGGTGTATGTTTGCTCTTTTTAATGAGGTGCAATTGTGCGTCGAATAGTCATTACCGGCATGGGGCTGGTCTCGCCGCTGGGATGTGAGCTGGATACTGTCTGGAAAGCTCTGATCGAGGGGAAGAGCGGGATCTCTGCCGTGACCAAGTACGATCCGAGTGCATTCCGTACGCGTATTGCGGGAAATATGTCGCCGGATTTTACGACAGAAGGGATCATTGAGTTTAAAGAGAACAAACATCTGGACGATGTCTCCCGTTATGCGATCGTTGCGGCGCACAAGGCAGTAGCGGATTCCGGGATCGATTTTTCCAAAGAGGATCCTGTACGCTGTGCCGCCATCATCGGGACCGGAGTCGGCGGTCTGGAGACGCTTCAGGAGCAGGAAAAGCGGTATCTGAACATGGGGCCGGCGAAGATGTCGCCGTTTACCATTCCGCGTTTGATGCCGAACTCTCCGGCCGGGCATATTTCGATCCAGTACAATTTGCGCGGAACGAGTTTTTCGGTGAACTCTGCGTGTGCGAGTGCCGGACATGCTGTTTCATGCATGATGGATGCCATCCGGGCAGGCCGTGTTGATGTCGGCGTCACGGGCGGAACGGAAGCGTGTGTCGTCGAGATCGCGATGGGGGCTTTTTGTGCGATGCGCGCCATGTCGGAGCGAAACGATGATCCCCAGCACGCCAGCCGGCCGTTTGACCTGGATCGTGACGGTTTCGTGATGGGAGAAGGTGCCGGGATCCTCATTTTTGAAGAGCTGGAACACGCGAAGAAACGCGGTGCAAAAATTTATGCGGAAGTGCTTGGCTGCGGTACCTCGTCAGATGCGTTCCATATCGTGCAGCCGAGTGCCTCGGGAGACGGAGCGGCGGCTGCGATCCGGAATGCGCTGCATGAGGCGCAGCTGGAACCGGAGCAGATCGGGTACGTGAATGCGCACGGAACGAGTACGCATTTGGGCGACATCGCGGAAACGAATGCGCTGAAGGCGGTTTTCGGGGACCATGCGTACCAAGTGAATATTTCGAGTACCAAGAGCATGACGGGGCATCTTTTGGGTGCCAGCGGTGCTGTGGAGCTGATCTTCTCTGCGCAGGTACTTCAGCATGGAATCATTCCGCCGACGATGAACTTGGAGACGCCGGATCCGGAATGCGATCTGAACTACACGCCGAATCGTGCCGTCGCGAGAGAGTGTGCCTACGCGCTTTCGAACAGTTTTGGATTCGGCGGGCATAATGTGTCGCTGGTCCTTGGGCGTTTTAGCGGTTAGGTATCGGTACGGTTTTCCTGAAACGAAAGACGAGTCATCCTCGAAATGCGGTGAGCATCGTGCGATGACTCTGTTTTTTTACGGCAAAAGTGCCGGAAAAACTCGGAAAAGTTTCG
>CAZRGJ010000056.1:0-6261 GCA_964599445.1 uncultured Planctomycetaceae bacterium
GAGGAGGGGCTTCTTGTGTGCGTGTCCGCGCATAAGGGATCCGCAAAAAATTTCAAATTTTGATCGATAAAATGATTGACAGAATGGAAGATCCCTAGTAAAATAGAAAGATTCAGATTCCTTTTTTCTCGACAGGATGAAAGATCCACATGAATACAGCAGATTCCCCCTACCTTCCGGAAAATGATGAGGAACGCGAATTTCTCGCGCTCTACCGCACAAAGAACTACCCTCGGCCGTACGTGACCGCAGATGTCGCGGCAATACGCATTGGAGACAGCTGGAACGGGAGGACCGGCGCAGAAGTCCTCCTCATTCGGCGAGGTCAGTTTCCCTACCGAAACTGCTGGGCGCTGCCGGGAGGCTTTTTTCAAAATGGAGAGACGATCGAAGAATGTGCGCTGCGGGAACTTCGTGAAGAAACGAATCTCGAAGTTCATTCACTCCGCCAGATCGCCTGTTTCAGCCGGCCGGACCGCGACCCGCGCGGGTGGATCATCTCGAATGCGTTTCTGGCAGTCCTGCATTCCGACGCCGCTCCGAACTCAAACGTCCAGGCTGGCGATGACGCGGCCGACGCACGATGGTTTCAGGCGGAATTTCTTGCTGATGGTGAGACTGCGGAGCTTTTTTTGACGCATGGAATGCTTTCCATCTCGCAAAAATTCCACAAATCCCCTTCCCCATGCAGCCCCGACTGGCTCTGTCCTGTCCATGATCCGGCCCTGCAAATGTCGGAACGGCTCGCGTTTGACCATGCGGAGATCCTCGGAAACGCATTCCGGATCCTGCGCCGGATCACTAAATAAAAATCTGTCCAGCCTTCCCAATGGCAGATACCCAGGCTGCCTCTCAAAACACTACATTTTTACAGCGTGATGATGGGAGGCTCCTGAATTTTGAATCATCGCATTGAGTGTCTCTGTGCGGCAGCGTGTATGAAACGTTTCATCAAAACACGAGGATGATTTATAAAAAAACACAAAGAATTTCTTCTTGCGTTCCTTCTTCCGACGCTTCTTTTATGCGGATGTGGACCCGCAGTCAAACCCGCAGCTGCAGCGACGGCCGAAACCGCCGCCGAACAGCAGGAGGAAACGGTATCCGCCTCAAGTCCAATGATCAATGATGAACTGAAAAAACAGCTTGACGGTAAATTTAAATACGAAGTCACCGCCGACGCCGTCACCATCACCAGATACACCAGCTTCGCCGACACCGTCAATATCCCCTACGGCGTGACGAGCATTGGAAAGAAAGCGTTCGCCCGCTGCAATAACCTGACCGAGATCCAAGTCTCTGCGGGCAATACGCATTTCAAGAGCATGAACGGCATCCTGTTCACCGCCGACGGCAAAACGCTCATTCAGTTCCCGGCAGGCGCGCGCCTCACTGAATACACAATTCCCGACAGCGTGACGAGCATTGGAAAAGGAGCGTTCAGCTGGTGCAACCTCACGTCCGTAACGATCCCCAACAGCGTAACGAACATTGGAGAGGATGCGTTTCTCAGCTGCAACAGCCTCACATCCGTGATGATCCCAAACAGCGTAACGAGCATTGAAGAGGGAGTATTTCTCAGCTGCAACAGCCTCACGTCCGTGACGATCCCCGACAGCGTGACGAGCATTGGAGAGAATGTGTTCGACTGGTGCGGCAATCTCACGATCTACGGAAAGGCGGGGTCGGAGGCGGAACGGTATGCGAAGGAGAAAGGAGTCAAATTTATAGTAAAGTAACGGCTTGACAACGTATTTCTCCCATGCTATAATGGCATTTACAGTTGCGGCGGCCTTTGTCTGAAAATAAGGTTTTAGAGGCCGTCCCAATCATTTTCCAACCATCGATCCCCCAAAAAAACAAGGAGAAATTTTATGCTGGATCGCCGAAACTTTCTGAAAACGTCTGCCCTGCTCGGTGCCGGAGCGGGTTTCGTTCCCTACTTTGTCTCCAATCCCGTCCAGGCCTGGGCGGATCCGAATCACCGACTGCGCATGGCGTGCATCGGCGTCGGAAGCATGGGCCGGCTGGATATGCGGTTCTTCAATGACCTGGTCGATATCGCTGCGGTCTGCGACGTGGATGAAGACTACGGACTCGCCTCTGTTCTGAAATGCGGTTTCGGCCGAAAAAAAGGGGATGAAGTCATCGCCCCGGACACGTACACGGACTACCGGAAAGTGCTGGAACGCAAGGACATCGACTGCGTCATGATCGCAACGCCGGACCACTGGCACACCAAGATCGCCGTGGAAGCGCTTCAGGCCGGCAAGCACGTTTTCTGCGAGAAACCGCTCACCCTCACGCTGGAAGAAGACCTCATCATCCGCAAGGCTGCCGAGAAATACGGAAAAGTCTTTCAGGTCGGCACGATGCAGCGGTGCTTCAAGGATCAGTTCCAGCTTGCGGCTCTGATCGTCCGCGGCGGGTATCTCGGCAAGATCGAAAAAGTGACGGTCGACATCGGCGGCGGTCCCACGTCACCGGCCATTCCGAAAGCGGAAATTCCCTCCTCGCTGAACTGGGATATGTGGCTCGGTCAGGCTCCGAAAGCGGACTACATCGCGGACGCCTGCGTTCCCGCCGCCGGCTGGGAATACCGCACGTCCCCGCGTCCTGCGCACAGCCGCGGGCATTTCCAGTTCCGATGGTGGTACGAATACTCCGGCGGTAAATTCACCGACTGGGGCGCACACCATATCGACATCGCGCTTTGGGCGCTGAACCGCCAGACGATCGGCACCGGCCCGGTTTCCATTGACGGCACCGACGCGAAACACCCGGTTCCGTACAAAGACGGTTACGCGGTTGTGGATAATCAGTTCAATACCGCAACGCAGTTCAATATCTACCATAAATTCGACGACGGAATGGTCATGAACGTCTGCTCGCAATCGCAGGACGGAAACGGCATCCTCTTCGAAGGAACCAAAGGCAGAATCCACGTCAGCCGCGGCCGCGTGAAGGGAAAACTGATCGAAGAAGGAATTAAAGACGCCTTCAAGCCGGAAGACTACCTCGCGCTGAATAACGGGAAGGAAGTCTCTTCCAATCCGCTCGGCTATCGCGGACAGGATCTGGCATACTGGGAGAGTAAAGTCAACTGGATCAAGTGCATCCGTGAAGGCGGCACGCCTATCTGCGATGTCGCCTCCCACGTGCAGTGCGCGCACCTCTGCCATTTAAGCGGCATCGCGGCACGTCTTGGACGTGAGATCCAGTGGGACTCGGTCAACGAGAAAATCGTCGGCGACGAACAGGCCGCGTCCTTCTTTGCCCGCGAACAGCGTAAGGGCTACGAGATCCCGACGGTCTGAAGATCCTCCCGCAGCAGAATGCGATAAAAAATGAAACCACGGAAAAGCCGGAACTTTTTTCCTGCTTCCGTGGTTTTTTTCGCAAAATTCCTCCATTCGATCATGGAGTTCCCAGGCGGATCTCTTCATTCGGATCCCAATTATCCGAAAGTCCCGTCCCCGGTTTGTCTTCCTCCCCCGGCATTTTCGGCCATGGCGGATTCTGGTTTCTTTCCGGCATGATCCCGTACGGAGAGTACGGATGACGGCGTTTCCGGATCACCTTGGCCGAGAGGATCTTATCCGGCATCTCGCATCCCGGGACTTCCAGCACGCGATTCTCCAGTTCCGATTCATCTTCCAGCTGCTCATTCGGATCGTAGGGCTGACGCGGAAGGAAGAACGACACGACGTCCATCCCGCGCACGACCCGGCCGAATACCGTGTGCTTGCCGTCGTATTCCCGCCGCGGCTGGTAGCAGATGAAGAACTGCGAGCCGCCCGTATTCGGTCCCGCATTCGCCATGGAGACCGTTCCGCGAAAATGTTTGCGCGACTGTTCATGGATCTCATCCGGGATCGTGTACCCCGGTCCGGCATTTTTGTTCTGCCGTTTTTTGAGCGTCCCGTCCATGTTCGTTTCCGTCCGAATCAGTTCCGAACCGCCCCCCTGCGCCATCTCGTGATGGATGACCCGGTGGAAGTCCAGATTCGTGTAGAACCCCTTCTCCACCAGAAAAATGAAATTCGCGACGGTGTTCGGCGCCTGATTTTCGAAAAGCTCGATCTCAATGTCGCCGCGTGTGGTCTTAAGCACGACCCGCGGCAGATCCGCTGCCCGTTCTTCCTGACGGCGAAGTTCCAGTTCCCGTTTCCATTCCGTCTGCCAGTACTCCAGATTCTTGAAAGGACTCTGCGAGTAGTCGAAATCCGATTTTCTGCGCCACTGAAGATCCTTGAGTTTCGGACCATACTTCGCCGCCGTTTCAAAATCGTTCGCATAGAGTGCCGAATACGCGATCGCTTCCGTGATCTCATCGCTCTTGATGTCCTGACTCAAAAGCGTTTTGCAGATCGCCAGCGCATCATCATGGAGGTCCAGACGGCGGTACTCACGCAGGACGTTGATGATGAAGGCGTCCAGATCCATATTTTCTTTCGGATATTTCAGGATGCAGAAGACCGCCTGCTCCATAAGCTGCTGATTCATCGTCTGCGCCTCGGCACGTAAATCATTGAATTCACGCTGGCATTCCTGACGCCGTGCGTCCGTCGTCTCCGGAAGACGGAACTCTTCACGCAGATCCATCATTTTCTGAAGGACGGCTTTCCATTCTGCCAGGCTCTCATCAAACGCGATACGCTCTTTCCGCACAGGAGCCGCCTCGTTCTGCGCCCAAACGCAATTCAGACCGGAACTCGAAAATTTCTCGGAAGGATCCAGCCGCGGGAATCCGGCAAAGGCCGCCAGAAGCAGAATCCCCAAACTTCCCAAACACGCAAAAGGCAAAAAGGAACGAAATGAGAAAGATCGTGTTTCGTTTTTGGTCATCGTTTCCCCAATTTCTTAAAATTTTGCAAAATCCAGCAATTTTCTGTACCCGCGAACACTCTCATTCTTTGAAGAAGCAATGCGTCCGCTCTGCACACATTATACCATATCGCGCGTATTTCGTAAATACCGCGCTGAAAAAATTTTGAACGTTTCCCGCCGCATTCCGGAACTCACTCCTGGAAACCTGCCTCATAGAGAAAGATCCCGGAGGAAACGCCGAGATTCAGCGAATCCACGCCGCACGCCATCGGAATGGTGACCTGAAGATCACAGTGCGCCAGCGTTTCCGGCTTCAGACCGTCGTATTCATTCCCAAAGCACAGAAGGATCCGCTCTCCCCAGCGTACGTTCTTCAGTTCTTCCGCCGTTTCCGAAAGGACCGTCCCGCAGCAGACGTAGCCAAATTCCCGGCGTAGAAGATCCAGATCCCGTTCCAGATCCTCCGTCTTCACCCACGGAAGCTGAAAGACGCCTCCCATCGAAACGCGCAGACCGCGTCTTGAAAGAGGATCGCACGCCTGCGGACCAAGCAGGATGCCGTCCGCTCCAAGTGCGGCACAGTTTCGGAACACGACGCCCACATTATCCGGCTTCGTAATGTCCGGAAGGACCGCTATGATGCGGCGGCGCGGATTTCTCTGCTTCTCCGGACTCTCGATCGGCATGAGGTCCGAAAGTTTCCAGACCTCTTCACGCTTTCCGATCGCCATGACGCCCTGATGAAACGGAAAACCCAGAAGAGCCTCCATTCCTTCAAACGGCACCGTATAGACCGGGACCTCCTCCGCAAGATGACGCTCCAAAATCGGAAGGACCCGCTCCAGTGCTCTGTCGGAAACGAGCACGGACTCCGTCCGGTACCGGCTCTTCAAAAGCCGTTCGACGACCAGATCGCCTTCCGCGATGAAAAGACTTTCGCCGCGCAAAGTTCTGTCTCGCAGATTCTGGTACGGGGTAAGGCGTGCGTCCGAAAATGAATCAAGTTTTTCGATCTTCATAAAATATACGGTCCCCAATTTCAAAAAGTCTTCAAAATCCCAAATCTTTCCGGGAATTTCTTTCTCATGCCGTCTTATTTCGTCCCATTCGCCCCGATCCGGATCGTCTGCTCAAGCGCGGACCTTGCGATCGCCAGATTCGCTTCGACGGTGCTGGAACCAAGATGCGGCGTCAAAAAAATGTTCGGAAGTTTCCGAAGATCCTTTCCCGGCGTCTGCGGCACGTAAGGTTCCGTCTGAAAAACGTCGAGCGAGGCAGCCGCCTCCGGATTCAACGTCAAAAAGTCGAAAAGCGCGTCCTCTTCGACCAGCGCGCCGCGCGATGTGTTCACAAAAAGGACGTTTCGCCGCATTTTTTTGAACCGCTCCGCATTGAAGAAACCGCGAGTCTCCGAATTTGACGCCAAAAGCA
>CAZRGJ010000056.1:6271-11142 GCA_964599445.1 uncultured Planctomycetaceae bacterium
CACGCAGACCGCGTCCGCCTCGGGAAGCATTCCATCGATCTCATTCGAGTATCCGGCGATCCCGTACCGAGCCAGAAATTCCGACTCGGAAGAAATCTTCTCCGCCTCCAGAAGTTCCGCAAGAGAACGGCGTCCAAACGCGCGGACCTCCATCCCGAAACCAAAATGCGCGATGCGGGCCGCCGCTCTGCCGATCCCGCCGAACCCGGCGATCAAAAGCCGTTTTCCGAAAAGTTCCCGACCCGGCACGACAGGAAATTCCCCGCGTCGGACCGACTCATGCGCCGCTCCAAGCCGTTTTGCCGCCGCACCCAGAAGCCAGATCGTATGCTCCGCGACCGAATGATCCAAAACTCCCGGAGTATTCGCAAGCTGAACGTTCCATTTCTTCGCAGCCTCCCGGTCCACATTGTCCATCCCGACTCCGAATCGGGTCAGGACCGCCGCGCTGTCTTTCGGGACATTTCGGCTCAACGCTTCATAGACGGCCTCGGAATAGCGCACCATTCCAATGATCGCCAGCCAGACGTTTCTTTCCGAGATCTGCCGCAAAAAAGTCTCCTCATCCGGCTCGCATGGCACGATATTCCACACAGGCTCACGCACGGCAAACTGCTCAAAAAATTCCTGCGCCTTTCGAAATTCCGGCTCCGTCACGAGAATCACCGGCATGATCGTCCCCTTCCGCCAAAAAATTCCACAAAAAAACGTGAGAAACGGATACGCTCCGGATTCCCACGTTTTTCTGTATGATCACGAGACCGGAAAATTACTCTTCCGTGCTCTCTTCCGCCTTCGGCGCATCGTCATCGGCAAACAGACTGTCCAGACCGCCGTCTTTCAGAAGCGCGAATTCTCCCGGTTCGTCCGCATCCATCGAATCGAACAGATTGTCTTCCACTTCATCTTCATAGTCTGCCTTCACCCACTCGGCATCCTGGTAGGCACGGAATCCGGTACCCGCCGGGATCAGGTGGCCAAGGATGACGTTTTCTTTCAGACCGATCAGGTAGTCCACCTTACCGGCAAGCGCCGCTTCGGTGAGCACCTTCGTCGTTTCCTGGAACGACGCTGCCGAAATGAAACTGGAGCTCTGGACCGCGGCTTTGGAAATACCCAGAAGCTGCGTGCTTCCCACCGCCGGTTTCGGCGCGATACCGACTGCCGGCTGACGGCCGTTCGCGACGGCTTCCGCATTCATGGCTTCAAAGTAGCTGCGCGGAACCAGTTCGCCAACAAGCAGCGGGGTATCGCCCGCATTCGTGACCTTCAGGCTGTTGGCGATCTCCTTGTTCTTTGCGAAGAACTCGAATTTGTCGATCTGCGAACCTTCCAGAAGATCCGTATCGCCCGGATCGTCGATGCTCATCTTGCGAAGCATCTGCGAAATGATGATCTCGATGTGCTTGTCGTTGATCTTCACGTTCTGCGAACGGTAGACCTTCTGCACTTCACGGGTCAGGTACTGCTGGACCGCCTCTTCACCCGAAACACGCAGAATGTCTTCCGGAACCAGCGGACCTTCGACCAGCGCGTCACCGGCCTTCACGATGTCGCCCGTGGCCACGCGCAGCTGACGTCCCGGCGGAATGATGTGTTCATGCAGTTTCACTTCGCCGTTTTCGTCACGAATATTCTCGTTCGTGATGATGACCGTGCGCTTTCCGCGTTTCTTCTCCTGCTGAAGCGTCACGAGACCGCTGACCTGTGCGATGACTGCGGGGTTACGCGGTTTGCGGGCATCGAAAATTTCCGAAACTCGCGGAAGACCTCCCGTAATGTCCTGCGTACCGGCAACTTCCCGCGGCGTTTTGGCCAGGATCGTACCGGCACTGACGATCGTGCCTTCTTCCACTTCGATGTTCGCCTTTTCCGAAAGGTAGATCGAGAAGAGTGCCGTACCGGCTTCGTCTTCGATCACGATCTGCGGATGGAGATCGCCGCGGGAATCCATGACCGTACGGCGGATCGTACCGGCAGCGTCTTTTTCGATACGCACCGTTTCGCCTTCGATCAGGTCGTCAAAGCGAACTTTACCGCTGCGTTCGGCAATCACCGGGGTGGAGTGCGGATCCCACGAGCAGAGGACCGTATCCGCAGCAACCGCCTGACCGTCTTCGATCATGATGATGGCGCCGACCGGAACATTGTAGCGTTCCAGCTCCCAGCCATGCTTGTCGAGAACCGCGAGTTCACCGTTACGGCTCGTCGAAATGATCTGCTTCTGGCTGTTGAGTACCGTCTTCAGGTTGATGTAGTGGATCGTACCGGGACGATGGTTGCGCGCTTCACGCTGTTCGACGCCGCGGGCTGCGGTACCGCCGATGTGGAACGTACGCATCGTCAGCTGCGTACCCGGTTCACCAATGGACTGGGCCGCGATCGTACCAACGGCAAGCCCCTGCTCCACCAGCATACCGGTCGAAAGGTCCATACCGTAGCACTTCGCGCAGATACCCAGAGGCGCTTCGCACGTCATCGGGCTGCGCACCATGATCTTTTCGATGCCGAGTTCGCTGATGGCGCGCGCCGCATCCGGCGTGATCATTTCGTTCGCCTTCACGATGAGCGTGTCGGTGTACGGGTTCATGATATTCACGCAGCTGACGCGCCCCTTGATCGAATCGACCAGGTTCACTTCCACTTTCTCGCCATTGTAGATAATCCCCTTCGTGATGCCGTGATGCGTACCGCAGTCTTCCATCGTCACGACCACGTTCTGCGCCACGTCGGCAAGTTTACGCGTCATGTATCCGGAGTCGGCCGTCTTCAATGCCGTGTCGGCCAGACCTTTACGCGCACCGTGCGTGGAGGAGAAGTACTCCAGAACGCTCAGTCCTTCACGGAAGTTCGCCTTGATCGGCGTTTCGATGATCGTTCCGTTCGGTTTCGCCATCAGACCGCGCATACCGGAAAGCTGACGGATCTGTTCGATACCGCCTCGAGCACCGGACTGCGACATGAGGTAGATCGGGTTCACGTAACCGGGACGGCGGTGGTCGTTGTCCAGTGCCTCCGTCATTGCCGTGGTGATCGTCGTGTTCGTGGCGGTCCAGAGGTCGAGCACCTTCGCGTAACGTTCGCGTTCCGTAATGAGACCGCGGCGGTAGTCCTTCTGGATCTGGAGGACCGTGCGTTCCGCATCATCCAGAATGCTCTGCTTCGCAGCCGGCGTAATGAGGTCGTCCGTCGCGAACGAAAGACCGGATTTCGTACTCTGACGATACCCCATCTGTTTCATGTCGTCCAGAAGGTTGATCGTTTCGCGCGTGCCGAGAAGTTCATAGCAGTCCGAAATCACCTTCTGGAGCATCTTGCTCGTCATCAGCAGGTTGTAGAACGGCATTCCCTTTGGCAGGTTGTCGTTGAAGAACACGCGCCCGACCGTCGTCTTCAGACGTCCGCCATCGCGGAAATTCGGATCGCCGTTCACTTTGTAGCCTTTCGGAAGACGCACTTCGATCGGCGTGTGAAGCTGGACCTTGCCAAGATCGTAGGCGGTGTAGATCTCTTCAAACGAAGAGAAGACCATCCCCTCACCAAGGCGGTCGGCGAGTTCCAGCGTCATGTAGTAGCATCCCATGACCACGTCCTGAGACGGCGACATGATCGGATTGCCGTTTGCCGGAGAGAAAATGTTGTTCGTCGACATCATCAGCGTGTGCGCTTCCACCTGCGCTTCGATCGAAAGCGGAAGGTGAACGGCCATCTGGTCACCGTCGAAGTCCGCGTTGAAGCCTTTGCAGACCAGCGGATGCAGTTTGATGGCGTTTCCTTCGACAAGGATCGGCTCGAATGCCTGGATACCCATTCGGTGGAGCGTCGGAGCACGGTTGAGCATGACCGGGTGATTCCGGATCACTTCTTCCAGAATATCCCAAACTTCCTCATCCTTGCGCTCAAGCATCTTCTTCGCGCTCTTGATCGTATCGGCATGATCCAGTTCCTTCAGACGGCGAATGATGAACGGCTGGAACAGTTCAAGCGCGATTTTTTTCGGGAGACCGCACTGATGCAGACGCAGCGTCGGACCCACGACGATGACTGAACGGGCAGAATAGTCCACACGTTTACCGAGCAGGTTTTCACGGAAACGCCCCTGCTTGCCTTTGATCATGTCCGTCAGGGATTTCAGAGCGCGATTGCTGCTTCCCTGGACCGGACGCTTGCAGCGTTCATTATCGAACAGCGCGTCGACCGACTGCTGAAGCATACGTTTTTCGTTGCGCACGATCACTTCCGGCGCATTCAGTTCCTGCAGCTTGCGCAGACGGTTGTTGCGGTTGATGATGCGGCGGTAAAGGTCGTTCAGGTCGCTCGTGGCGAAGTTGCCGCTTTCGAGCATCACCAGCGGACGAAGATCCGGCGGAATGACCGGGATCACATCCAGGACCATCCATTCCGGACTGTTCTCGGAATTGCTGATCGCTTCGACGATCTTCAGACGGGCACGCAGATTCTTGCGGTCCTGCTTGGACGGATTGTTGGCCAGTTTGTCGCGGAGTTCTTTCGCAAGTTCCGAAAGATTCAGACCTTCGAGAAGTTTCCGGATGGCTTCCGCACCCATTTCCGCCTGGAAGGCGTCACGCCCCAGCGCCGCGACCTTTTCGCGGTACTCGGATTCCGTGAGAAGCTGCTGTTTTTTCAGGCCGGTGACCTGCTCATCCCCAGGATCAATGACGATATAGTCCTGGAAATAGATCACCTTTTCAAGCTGGTTCAAACGAATGTCCAGCAGGTTACCCAGACGGCTGGGAGTGGACTTGAAGAACCAGATGTGGACCACCGGAGCCGCAAGTTCAATGTGCCCCATGCGGTGACGGCGGACACGGCTCTGCGAGATCTTGCCGCCGCCGCGGGCGCAGATCATC
>CAZRGJ010000057.1:0-10130 GCA_964599445.1 uncultured Planctomycetaceae bacterium
TGCCTGGTCTTCAAACGCATCGGCAATGGCGACCAGTTCCACAGGGCCTTCTTTCGTGCTGAGCGCCTGGAAACAGGCACCGCGTCCGCGTCCTCCGCAGCCGATCAGGGCGATGCGGATCGTGTCGGAACCGGCAGCATGAACGCGCGGAACAGAAGAAAGAACGGACGCCGCCGTCACGGCAGCTGCACTGGTTTTCAGGAAATTACGTCGATTGGTGGCCATGGAAAGTTCCTTTCTGAAGTAAGGTTGCGAGGGAACGAAATTTCGGCAGACCGGCAACACGGAGACGCACGTTTCTGTGGGATTCGGGCCAGCCGGAAGGTCTGTCGGGGCGGGAACATGAGATGCACGGTGTGCACTCACGAAGGGGTGCCTGACGGTGTCTCGAAAGAAGCGAAATGGCAGATCGGCAGGATCAGGCACCCCCTCATTATATCATGGATCGGAAAAGTTTTCAAGCCGTGAAACGGATTTTTGAAAGTTTTTCATAAAAAAAGAAAGACCAGCCGTGAAAAACTGGTCTTTCTGAAGGTCCGTTTTCAAACTATTCGAGATTGTTCGTCAACTCGGTGAAGTCCGGCACTTCCAGCGGGGAAATGTTCTGGAAGAGGAACGGATCCATGCGTTTCGCCGCCGCAAAAGCGATCTTCGCAGCATTGGCGTTTCCGCGCTTCCAGTACATGACGGCCAGGTGGAACTGCGTGACGGCACTGTTCTTCACGATCAATGCGTATTTGAGATCTTCCATTGCCGTGTCTGTTTTCTTGCGTTCATTGCTTCGCATGTAGACGACGGCGCGGGAATCGAGCAGGATGGGATCTTTGGGGAATTTTTTGATGACTTCCTCGATCAAGGCAGCCGCACGGTTCTGGTCTTTTCCAGTGAGGGTCAGCAGGAGCGCGAGCGAATTTTCGATCCAGGCCATCTGCGTGTCCTCAAACGGTTTGTCGAGGAGCGAATTGTAGATGGCGATGGCTTCATCATATTTTCCCTGAAGCTCAAGGAGGCGGGCTTCAAAGATCCGGACTTCCAGGATCTGCGGATTGTCGCGGAAGAGGACCTTGACGTATTCGGCGATCTGTTTGTATTCGTCGCGGGAAACGGTCTGTTTCGCATGACGGCACGCCATGTAGAGCATGTTCAGGCGGACTTTCGGATCGATCTTGTCCTGATTCGCCTGAAGATACGCGAAGGCGTTGGTGAATCCCTGCTGCCGGGCAATGAAGAGCATGAACTCTTCAATGAACGCCGGTTCTTTTGCCGTAAGCTGGGACCAGAGGTCATTCGCGACGGCCGGGAGTCCGGCTTTTTCCAGCTCGATGGCGCATCGACGGACCAGCGGCAGGTCTTTGGCTTCGATGGAATTCGGGAAACGTTCCCGGAAGTACGTCTCAGCCTCCGACGCTTTGCCCAGACTCACGATCGTTCGGGTGTTCTGGAGGAGAGAGAGGAGATTGTTTTCTCCGACGAGCGATTCCAAACGTCCGGCATAGTTTCCGATGAGGTTCGTGTCCGCGTTCTGCTCCAGAAGCATATCGATGAAAGCACTGACGTAATTCGCATTATTTTCATTCGACGCGATCAGGTCGGCCATGATGCTCTGGTACTTTTCCTTCATTGCGGCAGCGTCGGGATTGAAGCTCTGCGTGAAGTAAAGTTTCGCGAGCATGAAAACGTCACGTGCGGAATGCGTCGGGATGTTTTCCATGATCTCAATGGCGCGGTTATTGTCCTCCGGATTGTTTCGGGCCGCGAGGAGCATCGCCTTGACTTTCATGTCTTCGAGCGAGTCAGGCTGGATCGTCAGGTTTTCCTCTACGAGCTGCAGACCGAGATTCTGAACATCGTAATTCGGGATCCCGCTGTAGACCTGCGCAAGGGAACGGCGGGTCCAGGCCAGACGCTGATTTTTCTTTTCCAGATCCAGAACGGTATCCTTGGAGATCATCTCGCTCATCTTCTGGAGATGCGGGACCGCAAGCTCCGGACGGGTCGTCTGCATGTAGAACTGGCTGATGGAAAGCAGGACTTCCAGATCATCCGGAGCGAGTGCGAGTGCTTCCTTGAAAGCCTCGTCCGCCTTGACGGCATCTCCGAAGAGCTGATGCGTTTTCGCAAGACAGAGCGGGAGCTTTTCAGTCGGAACGTGTTTCGAGACCTTTTCGATGAATTCATCCTTCGAGACGTTCACACCCTGGATCTTCTGGACCTGAAGGAGCGAAAGCCAGCCGTTGGGATTCTCCGGAGCGATCTCCGTGACTTTTCGGAAGGATTCTTCCGCTTTGTGGAAGTCCTTGGCGCGGAGTGCGATGTGCCCGATCCAGAGATGGTCCTTTGGATTGTTCGCGTCGATGATCTCCGAACCGCGTCGGACGGCTTCGTCGCCTTCACCGGAGTTGGCGAGAGCTTCCACACTCATCATCGCGGCATCCACGGCAAGATTGGCTTCCCGTTTGCGTGCGATGAGCTGCTTCACTTCCGGGTCGCGCTTCTGGACGTACAGAAGGCGGATCAGGAGGTTCAGCTGCTGCGTGGTGAGCGTGCCGAGCTGGTCAACACGGTACAGATGGTTGATGGCGGCGTCGAAATTCTTTTCCAGGATCGCGATCTCAGCCTGTGCGCGCGGGATGTAGACCCAGCCGGTACGCTGCTGCTGCGCTTTGGTGAGGAGTTCCTTCGCGAGACGCAGCTTTTCGGGGCTTTTCGTTTTCTTGGAGTACTCCCAGACCAGTTTCGTCGCCTGGCAGTAGCGGTATTCCGGTTCGCTTTCACCGATCTCCTGTGCGATGCGCTTCATCTGGTCGTTCATTTTCCGTTCATCGTCAGATTTTCGCGCAAGGTCGAAAATCTGGATCTTCAGCCCGATATTGTGCGGTTCCGCATCAGCCAGAATACTGTAGATCCGGTCCGCTTCGTCCAGCATTTCGATCTGCAGCCAGGCGGTCGCGAGCTGTTTCAGAAGGAGAACACGCGGCGTTTCCTGCATTTTGTCAATGTACGTTTCGATCGACCGAAGCTGATTGGCGACGTCATCCTTCGCGGCCTGCGTCTTCGGCTTCATCTGGGTGATGATGCGGACTTTGGTGATGAGCAGACCCGGTACGCTCTTTTTCTTGGCGACCGCATCGTCAAGGATCTGGATGGCTTCACCGAAATTTTTCTGCTGCGCTTCGATCAGTGCCAGGTAGGAGACGAACGTAATGGTTTCCGGATGCCGATCGATCGCATCGCGAAGGAGTGCCTTGGCTTCGTCAAATTTGTTCTGCTTGACCATCATGCGGATCGTCAGCAGAAGACCTTCCGGATTGTTCTGGTCCATATCGTACTGGGCCATTTCCTGATTGATCTTGTCCCAGTTCTGTTCATTCTTCGGCTTGGCCGCTTCTTTCTGCTGGAGAAGCGCAAAATAAAGCGTCCGCAGTTCGTGGAACTTCATGAACTTCTCTTTGCCGATCTTGTCCAGAAGATCGTAGAGAGCTTCTTCCATCTGGGGAATTCTGCTTGCAGTGTGAAGTGCATGAATATACGCAACGTAAAGCGGAATGATCTCATTCTCGCCCGCCTGGCTGATCGCATTGGTGAACGACTCGAACTGTTTGTCGATCTGTCCAAGTTTTCCATAGCAGAGAGCCAGCTGACGGTCGACGTAAACATTCAGCTGCGGCTGCTGGAATGCTGCGATCGTAGGACGCGCGAGTTCCAGCTTGCTTTTGGCACGTTCCCATTTCTCCTCGGAAATTTCGATCGTGGCTTCAAAGAAACCAATGATCGCCGGCGGGAGCTTTTTGATCTCACGCAGTTTTTCGATCTCTTTCTTCGCTTCTTCCATCTTGCCGGATTTCAGAAGACGCTCAAAGAGCTTCATGCGCTTGGAAAGGTTCTGCGGGTCGTCCGCGACGTCTCCCTGAAGAATATCCAGAGCCGTTTCCGGCTTTCCTTCCGCGTCGGCCAGCTGAATGCCGAAATCGATCAGGTAGGGATTCTGCGGCACATCGACCAGCTGTTTGGAGAGTTCACGCGCTTTGTTGAGGCACTCGTGGGCGCGTTCGTAGCGTTTGGTGTAGATGAACATTTTCGTCCCGGCGAGCAGCGCGTCAATGTTGTTCGGGTCAAGCCGAAGCGCATTGATCGCCGACTCTTCCGCCAGCGCCATTCCGTCCATCTCCGGATGCATGTAGAGGAAGATCGCCCGCTGGGCAAACGCCTGCGCGGAATCTTCGTTCGACGCGACCATGGAATTCAGGTGCTGGAGCGCAAGGTCCGGCTGATCCTGTTCCTGGAAATACCGGGCGTATTCGATCCACCCGGGAATGAAGCCCACGTGCCGCGTCACGAGAAGAGAAAGTGTGTCCGCAGCTTTGGAGTCTTTGTTTCGCATGTAGCACTCGGCCGCATCCAGAAGATATTGCGGTTCATTGGGGAACTCTTTCGCAAGCTCAATGTACGTCTGGGCCGCGGCGGTCGGTTTGCCGAGCAGAATATTGCATTTCGCACGCGCTTCTTTCAGAGAGACCTTATGGTCGCCAAGCGTGCCGGGATCCAGATCCAGCGCCTTGTCGATCGCACGCTGACAGTTGATCAGGTCCTGATGGCTTTTGTTCGGCTGCTCCAAAAGATCCGCAAAGGCAAGCGCCAGCTTCAGTGTGGCTTCCGTCTGTTCTTCCTCATTGCCAAGCTTTTCAACAACGTGGCCGAGATTGGCACGGGCTTCTTCCATGTTGCCTTCTTCAAATGCACTCATGCCGACATCATAGCTTTTCGCAACATGGCGTCCTTTCTGAATATAGTACGCCGAAAGTGCGCACACGGCACCGACGAGGAGGATCGCGAAAAAAATGATGACGAACCGGATGTTCAGGCGTTTGGCTGCCATTTTTTGTTCTCCAAATTCTGTCTATGAACTCTTTCTGAGGAAATTGCTTCGGCACGCTTCCTTCGTGCGCGGAGAAGTTCCTGCGTTTCTTCATCTTCTGAAATGAGAGCATACTTTTTCCATTTTCGGGTATGCACCCTAATCCAATGTATCGGTTTTTTTTATTTTCCCTCAAACAAAAAGAGTGAAAAAATTCGTTTTTTCTGAAATAATTAACATAATCCACAAAATCGTGCCGATTGAACATCTGGTCAAACTTCGCATGAAAACGGCGGCGTACAGGGAGAAAAAAATGAAGAAAAAAATTTTGGCGATCGATATTGGCGGCTCCAAAATGCTTGCCGGTATCGTAGAAATGTCGAGAGACGGCAGAACGGAAGAGGTGGCTGGCTGGGAGAGCAGGATCCTCTCTGTCTCCGGGGAATCCCTTCCGGCAGAAATGACCGAGGGGAAGATCCTGGAAAAGATCCGCTCTCTCGCGGTTTCCGCGGCCGCACAGATCGCGGGAACTGTGTCTGAAAAGGAAACGCTTCAGGAGATCGATGCCGTCGGCGTCACGATTCCCGGGCTTGCAGATGCGCGGGTCTGGATCTACGCGCCGTTCTCCGGGATCCAGAATTTCCCGATCGCCGAGGCTCTGGAACAGGAATTTGGGAGACCGGTCTTCATCGAAAATGACGTCAATGCCTGCGCCATTGCCGAGGGGTTTCTCGGAGCGTGCCGCGGTGTGCGCGACTTCATCTGGCTCACCATTTCCAATGGGATCGGAGGCGGAGTGGTGCTTGACGGCAGGATCTACCGCGGGGCGAAAGGATTTTCCGGAGAATTTGGCCATTTGTGTGTCGCGGAAGACGGAGAACTGTGCGGATGCGGAAAGCGCGGATGCCTCGAAGCGGAATGTGCCGGACCGGGGATCTCGCGTTTCTATGCACGGCTGACGGGGGAAAAGATCCCGGCCTTCGAAATCGCGGAACGTGCCGAGGCGGGGGAGACTGCTGCCTTGGAAACATTCCGGCGGGAAGGAAAAGTGCTTGGCCGTGCGCTCGCGAATGCCGCGAATATCCTGAATCCGGCTAAGATCATCCTCGGCGGCGGTGTGGTTCGGGCATGGGACCTTTTTTATCCGACGCTGGAGGAAACCTTCCGAAAGGACATTTTCCGGCGGGCGAATGAGGAGGTCCGGATCGAACGGACCGCTTTGGGCTACGAAGCCGCATTGCTGGGAGCCGCCGTCCTGCCGATCGCGGACTGAAAAAAACGCGGTATCCGCCCCAGGATGGAGAGATGCTGCGTTCTGTGAGTTTTGAGACATTCCGTCCCTTTTTTACTTCGTGCAGGCTGGATCGCGGTATCATTGAGCCGGATCCGGCTGTCTGTGTTCCTCTTTTTTTATTCGATCCCGAATCGGTTTCGGTTGGCTTCAAACAAAATATCCGTACCTAAAGGAGCCAGTCCGTATTTCTGCATCATTTTGCAGAAGACCTCCGCCCCGCGCCGTTCTCTTCCGCTCAGGCGGTAGCGGATCTTTCGGAGCAGATAGTCATGGCAGAACGGGATGCTCATTTTTCTCCGCATCGCTTCATGGATCGTGAGGACGTCCATTTCGATCTGACTTGCCCTTCGCGATTCGTTGAAGAGAGTGGAAAGCCGACTCTGGAAATGCGGATCTTTGGAGGAGGTGAACCAGCTTGCGTAGATGAACGGCAAACCGATCCACTGGGTCCAAAGCTGCCCCAGATCGTAGATGCACGCGAAATGCTCCGACCGGTGCGGGAGCGTCAGTGCTTTGTCGCCAATGAGCAGAACTCCGTCGAGTCCCCTTGCTCTGCATCTCTCCGCAAGAGTCCGGCACGCGGTTTCCTCCGACAGATCGACGCTTTCCGTTCCGCCTTCCTGAAGCCCCATCGCCTCACCGACGTCGAATGTTGCGTATTCGCAGACGGTCTTGAACCGTTCTTCCAGACAGATCTGAAGCATCGCATTGCTCGTGCGGGATGCGGGATCCAGACCGATACGCTTCAGCTCTTTCAGCGGACGAAACGCGGCGAACTCGACGCTGGCGACTTTGCCTTCGCTGGCGATGCAGACATCCGAGACCTGCGTCAGCTCCGGATGCCGGAGTGCTTCCGCAAGAGGAATGAGGGCTGCATCGTACTCTCCGTGAACGAGAGCTTCTGCCAGTCGGGACGGTGTATCGTACGTTACGTCGGCGCAAATGTTCAGCGAAGAGGCGATTTCCGTGAGTTTCCATGTCAGCGGGACGGCATTAAGAAACTGTACGCTTCCGATCCGGCAGGAGACCGGGGACGATGCATCAGCGGCATCGAACTGGGGAGTTTCGGTACCGTTTGCCATGGCTGGCTCCAAATTTTCCATTTTGTCGGGAAAATGACTGACCATTTTTTTCAGGTTCTCCAGTTGGGCTTTGCACTTTGCAGTAATTCAGAAGAAGCCGGAAAATGGGGAGCCTGCATTCGGGAACCTCTCATTTTCCGGCGTGTCCGAAGACTTTCTCCTATTTTTCCGGAATGTCCGTTTTGATGGAAAGCTCTTTCATCTGCTTGTCGTCCACCAGACCCGGAGCACCGCTCATCAGGTCGGCGGCACGTGCGGTCTTCGGGAACGCGATGACGTCGCGGATACTGTCCAGTCCGGCAAAGATCATGGCGAGACGGTCCAGACCAAGCGCGATGCCTCCGTGCGGCGGAGCACCGAAACGCAGTGCGTCAAGCAGGAAGCCGAAGCGGTCTTTCGCGGTCTCGTCGTCGATGTTCAGGAGCGAGAAGATCTTTTTCTGGAGCGCATTATCGTGGATCCGGATCGAACCGCCGCCTGCCTCGAAACCGTTGATCACGATATCGTACGCAGCCGCACGGCACGCACGCGGATCGGTGTCCAGAAGTGCTTCGTCTTCCGGAAGCGGCGCGGTGAACGGATGATGGACCGCCACCCAGCGTTCTTCTTCGGCGTCCCATTCCAGCATCGGGAAGTCTACGATCCACGAGAAACTGAACGATTTCGGATCGTAAAGCTCCAGTTCCTTCGCCAGACGGCGGCGCAGACCGTTCAGAGCACGGCAGCTCGTCTCGAACGTGTCCGCGATGATGAACGCGATGTCGCCGTCCGTCATTTCCAGACGTTCCTTGATCCGGGCAATGAACTCCTCGTTGAAGAACTTCGCGATCGGAGCCTGAAGCGTTCCTTCCGCTCCCTTGAAGAACGCGAGTCCCTTCACGCCGAAGTTTTCCTTCGCCCAGGAAGTCAGCTCATCGATCGTCTTGCGCGAGTATTTGTCCGCCGCGCCTTTCGCGACGACCGCACGCACGCGGTTTCCGGCATCGGCAGTACCGCGGAAAACGCTGAATTCGCATTCTTTCGCGATGTCCGTCAGGTCGATCAGCTCCATGCCGTAGCGGAGGTCCGGCGCGTCATGTCCGTAGCGTTCCATGGCGTCCGCGTAGCTCATTCTCGGCAGCGGCAGCTGAAGCTCGATCCCCAGCACTTCCTTTGCCAGACGCGCGATCAGGCCGTCCATCATTCCCATGACGTCTTCCATCGAAACGAACGACATTTCCATGTCGATCTGCGTGAATTCCGGCTGGCGGTCCGCGCGGAGGTCTTCGTCGCGGAAGCAGCGCGCGACCTGAACGTAACGGTCAAATCCGGCGATCATCAGCAGCTGTTTGTAGAGCTGGGGAGACTGCGGGAGGGCGTAGAATTTCCCGGCGTGCACACGGCTCGGCACGAGATAGTCGCGGGCACCTTCCGGAGTGCTTCGGCCAAGCATCGGCGTTTCGACTTCCAGGAATCCAAGTTCGTCCGTATAGTCGCGCATGATCTTCACGATCCGGTGACGCAGCGCCAGCGCCTTCTGCATGTCGGGACGGCGCAGGTCCAGATAGCGGTACTGAAGACGGACATCTTCGCTCGGCAGATCTGGAATGCTCGGCTGGACCGGCGGAACGTCGCTGCGGTTCAGGATCACGAGTTCGAGCGGACGGACTTCGATCTCGCCCGTCGCGAGGGCTTTGTTTTCGCCCCCTTCCGGACGCTGGATGACTTCACCCTTCACCTGGATGACGAATTCCTGACGCAGTGTGCGCGCCTTTTTAAGAAGCTCTTCCGCTTCTTCCGGCGAGTTCCCGGCTTCGGGAGAGAACGTGATCTGCGTGATCCCGTAACGGTCACGGATCCAAAGGAATGAGAGACCGCCCTGGTCGCGCTGATGGTCTACCCAGCCGCAAAGGGTCACGATCTGCCCGGCATTTTCTTTACGCAATTCACCGCAAGTGTGGGTTCTGTACACCGTATTCTCCTGTCTGTCTTTGAATGTGAGTGAGATTCCGGAGGTTCATCCGAAAAAGAATTTCTGCGTCCGCTGCCGGGAAAGTGTTCGTGCCTTCGGATGGAGCGTGGAAGGCATGGGAAAACCGACCCAGCATTCAATTCTTCTATAGTTTACCCCAGAAGGAAAAAAACGCAAGGACGGGGGGCGGAATTAAAGTGAATTTTTAAGCGTTTTCCTGAAAAGAATGGTTCAAATGAAAAAGTTTTTCAAAATTTTCGGTCAAATGCATCCGGAGGGGGTAGCGGTGATGGAATTTTTGTGCTATACTGAAACTGTTTGATCGTGCGAGATCCGGATCAAAGAACTCGTTCAGGGAAGCTCGCAAATGCAGGATCTTTCAGACTGCTGAAGGTTTTTGTTTTTTATTCTGACGGATCCTTTTCCTTTTGCGGAAAGAGTTTCTCCTCTCCTCCCCACCCGATCGAAAGGAGTTTTGCATGAAAAAGCGATTTTCGCGCCGAATTATTTTGAAAGTCGCCTCTGTTTCCGCCGTCTCGGTACTTTCGGCCGGGATCGCATCGAAACCGGGATCAGTGAACGCGCAGTTCAGCTGGATGAAACCCTCGGTTCCCGCCCAGCCCCGCGGACCAAGCCATCTGCCGTTTTCGCCGGACAGTCCGTCGATCCAGTACCACCGTATGAATTGCGAACAGTGCGGTGACTGTATCTCGGTCTGCCGCGACATTCAGACCGTTTACGAACATCTGGGGAATTTTCCTGCGTCGGAAACTCCGTGTATCCACTGCGGACAGTGTACCGCGAACTGCTGGGCGAATGCCGTGACGGAGCGTTTCCATCTTCAGCCCGCGTATAATGAGATCCTCTCCAACCGCCAGAACGGAGGCTCGAAGAAATTCGTCGCCCTCATTGCGCCGTCGGTGCGCGTTACGCTTGGCGAAATGTTCA
>CAZRGJ010000057.1:10140-11080 GCA_964599445.1 uncultured Planctomycetaceae bacterium
ATGGAACCGGGAACGAACGTGGAGAAAAAACTCGTGTCCGGTTTGCGGAAGCTCGGTTTCGACTACGTTTTTGACGTGACGTTCGGCGCAGACCTCACCGTACTGGAAGAGGCTGCGGAACTGGAAGCGCATCTGAAGAAGCGTGCCGAAGATCCCAAAACTCCGAATGTTCCCCTCTTCACGAGCTGCTGTCCGTCGTGGGTCCGGTTCGCGGAACTCTTTTTCCCGGAAGTCCTGCCGGCGGTCTCGACGTGCAAAAGCCCCATCATGATGCATGGAGCCGTCGTGAAAACGTGGTTTGCGAAACAGATGAACATCGTGCCGGAAGATCTCGTCGTCATGGCGTTCACTCCGTGTACTGCGAAAAAGTATGAACGGACCCTTGGTACGGGAAAAGACGTTGACCTGGTCCTCACGACACGTGAACTGGGGTGGTGGATGCAGGAACTCGGCATCGATCTGCCGGCTTTCGAGGAGGGTGAGTTTGATTCCATGCTCGGAAACGGTTCCGGGGCGGGCGTCATTTTCGGAAATACGGGAGGCGTGACGGAAGCGGTCCTGCGCCACATTTACTTTGAACGGACCGGGAAAGTTCCGGAGATGGATTTTCTGCTCTTTACGCCGGTCCGCGGGCTGGATGGTCTGAGAAGGGCGGAGGTCCGGATCGGCGGAGAGGTCCTGCGGGTCGGTCTCGTGCACGGAACTGCGGCGGCGCGCAAGCTGCTGGAAAGCGGGAAGCTCGAAGAACTGAAACTTGATTTTGTCGAAGTTATGGCCTGCCGCGGCGGATGTATCGGAGGCGGAGGCACGCCGAAGACCGAGATCCCGATCTCCGATGCACTGCGGACCAGGCGAATGAGCGGACTTTATTCGACCGACAAAACGCGCGCCATCCGCATGAGCCGTGAAAATCCGGAGATCCAGAAGCTCTACGCGGAGT
>CAZRGJ010000058.1:0-11026 GCA_964599445.1 uncultured Planctomycetaceae bacterium
ACTACGTCACCGCGATGCACCTTCTCATGCTGGAAGTCTACTATCGCCACCTCCCGCTTTTCCGGGAATTGCACGATGAAGAAACGCTGAAGCATCCGTAGTCTGCACAAATCGCGGACGGACCAAATCGCGAACGGACCAAAATCGCCGACGCAATTAATTCGCTGATTCTCGTAAAACGCGGTTTTTGAGAAAATATGCGATGGAAAGAACACTCGAAAACACTCAGGATCAGAGAAATGGTTTCCTGCTGACGAAAGTTCTCCGTTCCGCCGGAAAAGCCATTTTTCATTCGGCACGTGCCGTGTTCTGAATGGCGGAGCATTCTAAAGGCGAGGCATTCAGGCACTCTGGAAGAATGCCGCAGTTTCGTTTCGAAAGAGTGTCCCGCAAAACGAAAAGGAAACCGAAAATTCCCCAAACGCCGATTCAGCTCCCTCAAGTCATGGAAATCTTAGAAAAATTTCCTGAATTTTTAAAATTTTCTTTTCGTGCTCTTGATTTTCCAGCCATGTTCGCTATACTTAATAGAATGGAGTTTTGCGTATCGTGCCCTAAACGAATCATGGCCCGAAATTTCAGGCAGTCCGAATTTTCAACCCCGAAATTCGCATCCACCTGAAAAAGCCGCCCTGTTCACGCAATACTGCCGCAGGATCGATCCCAGATCGAAAGGCAGAGGGAAAAATGCCAGACTTTCGATCGTCCTCATCCTTTTCGTTTTCCCAAATTTCATCCCTCACGAAATCCCATGAAATCCAATTTACTGATTCGCGCCTCCGCAGGCTCTGGAAAAACCCGTCAGCTCAGCCTCCGCTATCTGGAACTGATTGCCCGGGGTGTTCCGATCCCGCGCATCCTGGCTTCGACCTTCACCAAAAAAGCTACGGGAGAGATCCTGAACCGGATCCTGCTCACCGCGGCTCAGGCGTGCCGGGATGATGCTTTACGCAGCGAACTCGCACAGAATGCCGACCGGGAGATCTCTCCGGAGGAAATGCAGGGCATCATGCGTCAGCTCGTCACGGGCCTGAATCTGATCCGCGCCTGCTCGCTGGACAGTTTCTTCCAAAAGATCGCGTCCTGCTTCCCATACGAAATTGGTCTGAAATCGGGATGGAAGATCCTGAATGAGGTCGACGATGCGCACCTTCACTGGGATGCGATCCAGGAGACCCTGTACCAGAACCGGAAAAATACACAGACACTCATTCGCCAACTTTTCAAAGGGGAGAACAAAACCACACTGGCAAACGAAATCTCCGACCAAATCAAAAATCTTCTCTCACTCAAACGTGAGGCGAATGAAAATGCATGGAAAGCACTCATGGACCCGACGATCTGGGTTCCCGGAGAAAAAAATCCGTTTAGATGGTTTCTGAACGAAGCAGAGATCGTGGAGATACTCGACTTTTTGGAAAATGAAGTCGAAAAAATAAACGAAAATCCAAATGGGAAAACGAAGCTACGAGATGCCCTCAATCGAATCATTCCGAAGATCCGCGTCAATGACTGGAGCGGACTGGCGAATGAAACGCTGATTCAGCATTCATTTCAGGCACGTTCCGGCGGTGCACTTCTATTCAATAGACGTGAAATTGAGGAACTGCGTTCCCCGCTCATCCGTATTGCGTGCCATTCGGCCGCGGTCTACTTCCGGCTCATGCAGGAACAGGTCCTCGCGCTCTACGAATTGCTGGACGGATATTCGGCATACTATGACCAGAGTAAACTGGACGCCAACGGCCTGAGCTTCGACGACGTAACGCGATATACTGCGGAATTCATTGAAAAACTGAACGGAAACCTTCAGCCGATTTTCTGGCGCATGAATTCGTCCATCGATCATCTGCTTCTCGATGAATTTCAGGACACCTCCCTCAATCAATGGCGGATCTTTCTCCCATTCGGCAAATACTGCACGGAGGGGGACGGACGGACGTTCTTCTGCGTCGGCGACATCAAACAGGCGATCTACCGCTGGCGCAACGGCCGGTCCGAGATTTTCGACGCCATTGAAAATACCTTCCCCAATATCGAGCAGGAAAGCAGCAATACGAGCTGGCGAAGTGCTCCGGAGATCCTGCGCTGCGTCAATCGGCTATTTTACGATGCCGCCAAAAATCCTGCCGATCCGAAACCGGAACCATTTGCCTGCGGGATCGAAGGCGTCCCCTTCCGTTCACTCCTCAACAGCACAGCCCAGGCTGCATGGGATACCTGGCAATTTGAGGCACATAAAGCATCGCCCAAGTCGAAAAATTATCCCGGCTACTGGGAACTGCGCACCATGTGTGAGAAAGACAGTAAAGATCCGGTTTCGGAAGACGGCGACGACGACCAGGCCTCATCAGCAGAAAATGCCCAGCTGAAATGGGTCGCGGATCAGATCGCAGAGATCCATCGGAACGCTGGAAACTGCCATCGTATCGGAGTTCTCTTCCGCCGTAATACGAAAATGCCGCAGGTGGCCCGTTTCCTTCGGGAAAAAGGGATCCCGGTCAGCGAAGATGGAAACAATCCGCTCACGACTTCGACCGCAGTCCGGCTTCTGCTTTCACTTTTGAGCCTCATGGATTTTCCGGACAGCACAATGGACTGGTTCTATGTCGGAAACTCTCCGATCGCGGAACGTTACCCGGAACTGGCGTGGAAAAATGAGCGTCTCCTGCCTGCCGAAGAAGCTGCGAAACTTCAAGCCGCCAGATCCCGATGTCTGGCTCAGCTTCGGGAACGATTTCAGGCGTTCGGCGTCTGCACTTTCATGGAAGAGCTCGTCCGGTTTCTCGAACCGCTCGGCACACCGGAAGATAAACGGAAACTTCAGCAGTTCCTCAATCTTGCGGCGGGGTTCTCGCAGAATTCCCGTCTGGAACGCATTGCCGATTTCGTCGAGTACATTCAGAAAAGCGTCAAGGAAGATCCTTCGGCAGCTTCCGTCGTTTTGATGACGATCCACAAATCCAAGGGTCTGCAGTTTGATGCCGTGGTCCTTCCGGAAATCGACCATCAGATCGCGGGGAAACAGCCGCCCAAATTTGTGCCCGGCTATCTGAATGACGATGTGCTGCAGGACGTCTCGCTCGTGACGCCGGTGCCGAATAAAAATATCAAGGGAGTGTTCCTCTCTGAAAATTCACCGATCCTCCAGGCGATGGAACTCCACACTCAGGAATGCGTCAGGGAATCGCTTTCCACGCTTTATGTTGCGATGACGCGCGCAGTCTACGCAATGTACATTTTCGTCGCGCCAAAGGAAAAAGCCTCCAAACTGCCCACGAGCATAGCCGAGCTTCTGCGGATCAGCTTCACCGGCGAGGAGACCGCTCCTCCGGAAACCCGGCTCGTTTGGGACGGTGATGCGCAATGGTATCTGAGGACCCCGAACGCACTGAAAGAAAAAGAAAAAGAAAAAGAAAAAGAAAAAACGCAGATTTCAGAAACCGGTATCCATCAGAAAAAAGATCTGGATCATGAAGAGACTCCGGCACTTCGTCCGGAAGACAGTTCCGCCCAAACGGCATCTGGCGGTCCTGCTGCGTTCATTGAACCGATCCGGTTCGGCTGCGATCCCGCTTCAAGCCGCAATTTGACCCGCAGAGCACCTTCCAATATCGAGGACCGCCGTTTTGTGGATCTCAGCAAAAAAATCGATTTCAGTCAGCAAAATACGGTCAACGGCAGTATTCTGCACAGCTGGTACGAAAAAATCGCGTGGGTAGAAAACAGCCTCCCCTCAGACGAAGAACTCATCGCAGCGGCCCGCCCGTTCGGTTTGGCAAAAGAACGGCTGGAGCGGCTTTTGAAAAGTTTCCATAATTCGCTCAAAGCTCCCAAACTTCACCGCGTTCTGCATTGGACGACGTACCTTCCCATGCTTCGCGAAAAGATCCTCAAAGCAGGCATCCTGGCCGAAGAACAGATCCCAGGCACAGTGACCCGTAAGGATCCCGCAGATCCAAACGAGATCCGATGGGAAGTATACTGCGAAAAAGAACTGGCGATCCGTACGGAAGATGAACTTCTTCTCGGCACTCTGGACCGTCTTATCCTGTTGAGAAATGACTCGGAAATCTTCTGGGCGGACTGCATCGACTACAAAACGACACGAAAAGTCAGCAGTCCGGAAGTTCTGGAAGAAAAGATCCGTTCGCATCAGCAGCAGATGGCAGACTATCGCAAAATGCTTCGCCTTCACTACCGGATCCCGGACTCGCGGATCTCGACGCATCTCGTCTTTTCCATGCTCGGTGTCGTTCGGGAAGTTTAAGTGCCGTTTTCAGAGCAGTCTGTCGAAAAAAAGCGGTCTGCACCATGAAGATCTGCGCAGACCGCCAAAATCAAAAAAACGCCAACGTTTTCGGTCCCGATTTTACTCAATGACGGTCCAAAAACGTCCGGAACGGGTCTGGATCAGCTGAAGGTCCATCCCGAAAGCCCGTTTCAGATTCTCTTCCGTCAGGACCTCTTCACGCAGGCCGTCCGCCATGATCCGCCCTTCTTTCAGGATCATTCCGTGCGTAAACTGCGGCAGAATGTCTTCGATCCTCTGCGTAATGAAAACGAGAGTCAGCTCCGGACGCGTTTCCGCAAGTTCCCGGATCGTGCGGAGCAGAAATTCCCGTCCCGGAACGTCCAGATAGACGTTCGGTTCATCCAGGATCATGAGTTCCGGATCCGTCATGAGTGCCCGTGCAATGAGGACCTTGACCTGCTCGCCGGAAGAAAGAACGCGCACTTTTTCGTGAAGCAGATGCCCGGCATTCAACATTTCCAGCATCTCACGGGCTTTTTGCTCATCTTCTTCTGAAATTTCCTGAAAGTACGTCCCAAGCGTCGCATCCCGGCCGGAAAGGACCAGTTCGCAGGCCGTCAAATTGGGATTCTGCGTAAATTGATGCACGAACGGGCTGACCCACGCGATGCGTTTGCGAAGCTCCGGAAGATTGATTTTTCCGTACTCCTCGCCAAGGATCCGGATCGTCGCCCCGTATCGAGGCCAAAGGTACCCGAGAAGCAGCTTCACGAGCGTCGTCTTTCCCGCACCGTTCGCGCCAAGAATGAAATACCGCTCCCCTTTTTCTACCGCCCAGGAGATCCGGTCCAAAACCGTTTTCGCGCCAAAAATCACGCTGGCGTTTTGAATGTCGATCGTTTTCATTGCAGAAGAATGAGTTCATTAAAAATGAAAAGGAAGTTCCGAAACTTTCCGGGTTTCGTTCCTTCCTTTTTTCTGGAAATTCCGCGTTCAGTGGCCCGCACAGCCCGCACAGCCCGCGCCTGCCGGAAAATTCGGATTCTCGATCGAAAAACCGGCGGCCGTATCCGTCTGTTTGAAATCAATGACGGTGCCGTCAAGGAATTCTGCAAACTTCTTGCGCGTGACGATAGCGATGCCGTCCGCTTCAAAACGCGTGTCGGTCAGCGGGTCAAACTGATTGTCGAACGCCAGCGCATACTTCAGGCCGGAGCATCCGCCCCCCGCGATTCCGATCCGAAGAAATCGGTCATCCGCAATGTTTTGCGCCTGAATGACGTCCTTGACTTTCTCATTGGCTAATTCTGTGATCGTGATCATTGGGTCTTTCCTGTCTGTACGAAAAATTTCAAATCGGGGACGCAGGAACGGTGAAGAAGACCGGAACCTGACGAAAATAAACTGAAACGGCAACCGAATGCTCTAAAAAGAGCGAATTTACGGCTTTTTGCTCACGACGACCTGCGTCGGACGCACGACCCGGTCATGAAGCAGGTAGCCTTCCTGCGTGACGAACAGGATCGTATTTTCCGGAACGTCCGCATTCGGCATCTGGGAGATCGCTTCATGAAAATTCGGATCGAACTGCTGATCCTGTGCCTCAATGCGCGTGCAGTGGTTTTTCGTAAGCGAATCCGTCATCTGCTGGTAGATCATGCGGACGCCTTCCAAAAGCGCATCATTCGTTCCTTCTGCCGAGGCTGCCTCGATCGCACGCTGCAGATTGTCCATCACCGGAAGGATCGCGCGGATGACTTCCATTCCCGAATACTTCCGCTCTTCCAAAAGCTCTCTGGAAGCACGGCGGCGGACATTGTCCAGCTCCGCGTAAAGACGCAGAGAACGTTCCTTTTCCTCTTCCAGTGCCTTCTGAAGTTCCGCGACCGGATCTGCGGCAGTCTCCTCTTCGGAAACCGCGTCTTCCAGTCCCTCAACGACCGTTTCGTCTACGGTATTCTGAACTTCTTCCGCCAGCTCCTCATTCTGTTCAGGAGCATCCGTCTGCGGAGCATCTTCCGGGGAGGTCTTCTTTTTGAAAATCATGTTTTATCTCCTGCCTTTCTCTTTCCTTACTCGGCTTCTTTTTCTGTTTCTTTCCCGGTTTCCCTGGCGTCCTCTTCACCCAGCGACTGAATGTAGTCCTTGATCCGCTTAAAGAAACCTTTTCTCTGCGGCGAAACGTTCACCTGCTCCAGCTCGGCAAGTTTCCGGAGAAGCGTTTCCTGCTCTGCCGTAATTGTACGCGGAACTTCAATGTTCACGACGAGCAGAATGTCGCCGCAGTACGACGGACGCTTGCGGTCCGGCAATCCCTTCCCCTTCAGGGTGAAAATATCGCCGGTCTGCGTCCCGGCTGGGAGTTTGAAATCCTGATGCCCGTCCAAAAGCGGAACATCCAGCGTCGCGCCGAGTGCCGCCTGCGTGTACGAGATCGGGAATTTGCAGATGAGGTCTTTCCCGTCAACCTGGAAAACCGGATGATCCTTGAATCGAACCTGAATGTAGCAGTCGCCCGGTTCACCGCCGGCGGGACTGCGGGATCCTTCTTCCACGAGACGGATCTGGTCGCGTTCTTCAATACCGGCAGGGATCGCGACCTCAATGTCCTTGATGTCGTCGAAAAGTCCTGAACCGCGGCAGACCGTACAGGGCTGGCGGATGACTTTTCCCGCACCATGGCAGGACGGACAGGTCGTCTGCATCCGAATGAAACCGGCTCCCTGCATCACGACACCGCGGCCGCCGCAGTACGTGCACGGCTCCGGCACGGTCCCGGGTTTCGCTCCCGTGCCATGGCAGGTCGTGCAGACTTCTTTTCTACGGACACGCACCAGCTTCTTCACACCGGTCGCGACTTCCCGAAGATCCAGCTCCACGACACTTCGAACATCTTCACCGCGGGGAGCACGACCACCTCGGGACGATCTCCGGCCGCCGCCTCCGCCGAAGATCTCGCTGAAAATGTCGCCGAAACCGCCCATTCCGCTGAACGCTTCAAAAATGTCGTTAATGTCGTTAAACTGCGGTCCGCCGCCCGGCATACCGTTGACGCCCTGGTGGCCGTAGCGGTCGTAGGCCGCGCGTTTCTCGTCATTGTTCAGAACATCAAAAGCCTCGGATGCTTCCTTGAATTTTTCGACCGCTTCCTCATTGCCGGGATTACGGTCCGGATGGTACTTCAGCGCCAGTTTGCGGTATGCCGCCGCAATATCGTGTTTGCTCGCATTTCGGTCAATGCCGAGGACTTCATAGTAGTCGCGTTTGCTGTCTGCCATATCTTGCGTTTTTTCTGGCCCCTGCTGAAATCAGATGGACCGAAAAAGAAAAAAGGAATTTTGAAAATTTGACCGAAACTCACAGAAACGGGTCCCGGTCTCTGAAAACCGAAATCCACGACCCGCAAAAACGGATCGTGGACGGCGGGATCTCCAAATGCAAAGACTCAAAAGAAGGAGAACGAAAACCGGCAAAAAACACCGTTTTCCTCAAGGGATCGGCTGCCGAAACAGGCCGACCCCCGAAATTCTCCGTAAAACTTCCGCCGAAACGGAAATCTCGCGCGACTTAGCGGACAGCACCTTCCGCAGCAGCCTTTTTCTTGTCTTCCTTATCGAAATCGGTGACCATCGTCTCAGTCATCAGCATCATGCCGGCGATGCTCGCTGCATTCGCCAGGGAGGTACGGACGACTTTCAGAGGATCGATGATCCCGGCTTCAAACATGTTGACGTACTCACCCGTCGCCGCATTGTAGCCCATTTCAGGTTCCATTTCACTCACGATGTCCGCGACGACCGTTCCGTCTTCGCCGCCATTGTTCACGATCTGGACCATCGGCTTGCTCAGACAGCGCAGGATGATGTCGACACCGATCTTTTCATCGCCGCGGGCAGAAGTGCGGGCTTTTTCGATCGCACTGCGGCAGTGAAGGAGAGCGACTCCGCCGCCCGGGAGGATGCCTTCTTCAGCAGCGGCGCGCGTCGCGTGAAGAGCGTCTTCGATACGGGCTTTCTTCTGCTTCATTTCCGCTTCGGTGCTCGCGCCGACCTGGATGACCGCGATACCGCCGGAGAGTTTTGCCAGACGTTCCTGGTACTTCTCGCGGTCGTAGTTGCTGTCGGTCTTCTCGATCATATCGCGAAGCTGGTCGATGCGCTTTTTGATGGAATCTTTCGTTCCGCCGCCGTCAACGATCGTGATGTTGTCTTTCGTGACCGTGACCTGTTTGGCAGAACCGAGCATCGTGAGATCCACGTTTTCGAGTTTGATGCCGAGATCTTCACTGACGACCTGACCGCCGGTGAGGATCGCGATATCCTGAAGCATCGCCTTGCGTCGATCGCCGAAGCCCGGAGCTTTGACGGCACAGACACGCATACTGCCGCGCAGAGTGTTCACGACCAGAGCGGTGAGTGCTTCACCTTCAATGTCTTCCGCGACGATGAGCAGCGGTTTGCCCGTCGGGATGACTTTCTCAAGGAGCGGGATCAGCTCACGCAGATTGTTGATCTTCTTCTCGTGGAGAAGGATGATGGCGTTCTCGAAATAGCAGTCTGCCGTATCGGGACGATTCATGAAATACGGGGAAAGGAAACCTTTGTCGAACTGCATACCTTCGACCACGGTGTAGGTCGTCTCGGCAGTTTTTCCTTCTTCGACCGTAATGACGCCGTCGTTTCCGGCAGCTTCCATTGCGTCGGCAAGAAGATTTCCGATCTCATTGTCGTTGTTCGAGGAAATGGCACCGACCTGGGCGATCTCTTCCTTCGTCGTGACCTGCTTGGCCATGCCGACCAGAGCGTCCACCGCAGCTTCCACCGCAATGTCGATCCCGCGGCGGATACCGGCCGGATTGCTTCCGGCAATGATGTTGCGGAGACCTTCGCGGAAAATTTCGCGAGCCAAAACCGTCGCGGTCGTCGTTCCGTCACCGGCGGTGCTGGAGGTCTTCTGAGCGACTTCGTTCACGAGCTTCGCGCCCATGTTTTCGAAACGGTCTTCCAGCTCGATTTCCTGAGCCACGGTAGCACCGTCTTTCGTGACGGCCGGTCCGCCGTAGGCTTTGTTGATAATCACGTTACGGCCGCGCGGCCCCATGGTCACCGCGACTGCGTCGGCCAGTTTTTCCACTCCGCGAAGCATACGCTGACGTGCGGAATCGGCAAAAAGTAATTGTTTGGACACGGTAGTGATTCCTTTTCTTTTTCTGTGTTCGGTTGATCAGACGCTGAATGCCGTCCGGATTTACTTCAGGATCTTGGCCAGAACGTCACTTTCACGGAGGATCTTGTACTCTTCACCGGCAACTTCGATGTCGCTTCCGGAGTATTTTCCGTAGATGACTTCATCGCCGACCGCGACTGCCATCGTACCGCGCGTACCGTTATCGAGGAGTTTGCCCGGGCCGGCCGCCACGACAGTTCCGCGCTGCGGTTTTTCTTTCGCACTGTCGGGGAGGACAATGCCGCCGGCGGTCATCTGTTCAGCTTCCAGGGGTTTCACGACGATACGGTCATCCAGGGGACGAAGATTTGCGTTCATGTTTACTTTCCTTTTATTTTAAATTTCGATTTTTTCGTGATTTCAAACCGGCCAGTGGACCGGACTTTCCGGAACACCCCGCCCGGAACGAAACCGTATTAGGTGAGGCGTTTTCTGTTTTCCGTTTTCCGTTTTTCTGTGTTCGGAAACGATTACATCATTCCCATTCCAGGCATTCCGCCCATGCCGCCCATGCCGGGTGCGCCACCGGCCGGAGCTTCCGGAGTGTCGACCGGGATGTTCGTAATGACGCAGGAGGTCGTCAGAAGCAGACCCGCGACGCTCGCCGCATTGGTCAGAGCCGTGCAGACGACTTTCGCCGGATCAATGACGCCGGCTTCCATCAGGTCGCAGTACTTATTTTTGTCGGCATCGTAGCCTTCCGTTGCGCCGGTCATGCGCATGACGCGGTTCACGACGACAGCTCCGTCGATCCCGGCGTTCTTTGCGATCTCGCGGAGCGGGACCTGAAGCGCACGCTTCACGACGACGGCTCCCAGAGCCTCATCGCCTTCGAGTTCCAGAGAATCGACTGCCGTGCTGCAGCGGATCAAAGCCACGCCGCCGCCCGGGACGATACCCTTCTCAAGCGCAGCAGCCGTCGCGGCTTTCGCGTCATCGAGGAGGTACTTCTTTTCCTTCATTTCGGATTCCGTCGAGGCACCGCAGAGGATCTTCGCAACGCCGCCGGCCAGTTTGGCAAGACGTTCCTGAAGTTTTTCGCGGTCGTAGTCGCTCGTCGTGGTCTCGATCTCAGCACGGATCTGTTCCGCACGGGCCGCGATGGCGTCTTTGGAACCGGCACCGTCGATGATCGTCGTCGTGTCGTTCGAGACGATGACTTTTTTCGCGAAACCGAGCTGTTCCAGTTCCACGGCTTCCAGCTGGATGCCGAGATCCTTAAAAATCGCCGTTCCGCCCGTCAGGACCGCGATGTCGCCGAGCATTGCCTTGCGGCGGTCGCCATAGGCCGGGGCTTTGACGGCACAGACATTCAGAATGCCGCGCAGTTTGTTCACGACCAGCGTCGCGAGAGCTTCACCTTCAATATCTTCCGCGATGATGAGCAGCGGTTTGTTCGCCTGACTGGCAGCTTCGAGGATCGGAACGAGAGACTGGACCTTGGAGATCTTTTCCTCATAGCAAAGAACGAGGCAGTTTTCCAGTTCCACCGTCTGACGGTCGTCGTTCGTCACAAAATGGGGGCTGAGGTATCCGCGGTCAAAC
>CAZRGJ010000059.1:0-11002 GCA_964599445.1 uncultured Planctomycetaceae bacterium
ACCGTATCGCCGCACTCCAAACCACCCCGTCTCGCTGCGCGAGCCGCCGGTCGTACCGGTCCGCTCACATTCCGTTTGCCCAGAGAGAGACCAGAGCCAGCACAAAACCGACGGCAGTTTCCCAGGGGATGAGTTTCAGCCGTTCGCCGATCGGCATCTGCACGGCACCGGCAGTTGCGTGAAAAAAGGAACCGTGGGGAAGGTGGTCCAAAACGGTTGCGCCGGCGTTGATCATGGCGGCCCCGGCAACAGCGGAGATCCCGGCAGCCAAAATGACTTCAGCGAACGACATGGAGGCGATCGTTGCTCCGGCGGTCGTACTTGCCGTCGCGGCAGACATCATGGCTCCGGAGATCGGCGCAAGAGTCACTTCCGGCAGATTCGTCCACGTGAGAAAATCGAGGACCATGTCTTTGAGCGTAGAATTCTTGATGATTCCCGCCAGCGTTCCCGTTCCGACGAGCAGGATCGCGACGCCGGACATTTTCGAGAGGCCATAGTCGAGCGATTCGTGGAAACGGCGCAGATGGCCGGAGGCCAGAATACAGACGATCCCGCCGACAGGAAGCGCAACAAGGGGATCGACTGGGATCCCGGCAAGCGGGCGCAGCGCAAGAAGTCCCAACGCAGTCAGGGGACCGAGGAGGGCACTCATGAGATTGGGGAGTTTTTCCGAAGAGGAGGAACGTTCCTCTCCTGCATCATCCGTCACGGCAGAAACGGCATCTTCAGCATTCAGAGGCGCACCTTTCGCATTTCGGCGGTTTCGGCACTCCAGGATCCACGCAAGGAAAAGCGAAGATCCGATCCCGACGAGAGCCGGCAGCCAGTTCGCGGCCATGACGGATGAAAGTTCCGCCCGAAACTGTTCCGCAGCCGAAATGGTATTCGGATTTGGGGACACGATATTTCCGGCCTTTCCGCCGCCGATCATCGCCAGAAGGACGGCACTCTGCGACAGATTCGCCCGCTGAGCCGCAGCCAGAGCGATCGGAGACGCCGTCACGACCGCGACATCAATGAAGACTCCGGCGACCGCCAGAAAAAACAGTGCCAGCACGAGTGCCAAAAGGACGTTTCGCTCCCCAAGTCCGCGAATGATGGAATCGGCGATCTTCTCGGCAGCCCCGGTCTTCACGAGCGCACCGGCCAGGACTCCGGCCGCGAGAATACGCACGATCGCAGGGGTCATGTCCCGCACGCCCTCGAGCATCCACCCCACCGTCTGCGTGAGCTCCGCACCGCTGAGCGATCCCGCAAGGAGTGCCGAAAACATGAGGCTGTACGCAGGATTGAATTTCCGCAGGATCAAAACGATCCCGACACTCAGACCGATCAATGCACTGATTCCGCTGCACATAAAAAACCTCTGAAAAAAAGAAACTTTCGATCTCCCTAAACACACCGCACTTCATTTTACTCTGAAACAGCCAAAAAGTCAAGCCCCGCAGTCAGGATCCGTTTCGGGAAAAGAAAAAACACCCAATTTTCAAAATATTCCACTGAATATCCTTGACAAAAAAACAGACTCACGTATAATCGATCTCTGAAAGGTCAAGGGATCGGGACCACAGGATCTTCAGAGTGCCTCAAAGGATCTGCCGCGATCCCAATACCATACGCAGCAACTCCTTCCTTTTTTCGAATTGGAGACGGTTTTGAAAAGAAACGCATTTACTCTCGTGGAACTGCTCGTCGTCATCGCCATCATCGGAATGCTGGTCGGTCTCCTCCTTCCCGCAGTCCAGCAGGCACGAGAAGCGGCACGTCAAATGCAGTGCAGCAATTACCTGAAACAGATGGGGCTGGCCTCCCTGAATCATGAAGCGACCAGCAAATCGTATCCGTCCGGCGGTTTCAGTCAGGCCTGGGAAGGGGATCCCGACTGCGGTTTCGGAGCCAAGCAGCCCGGCGGCTGGACGTACTCGCTCCTGCCGTACCTTGAACAGACGGCCCTCTGGAATCTCGGATCGAACGGGACGATCGAGCAGGGGAGCGAGATCAAAAAAGCCAACGTCACCCGCGCGGAAACTCCGGTCAGCATCTTCAACTGTCCTTCCCGCAGAACGTCGATCACCTACCCGGGGTACGTCCACACCGGATACAATTGCGATGCCGTTTCGACCTGCGGGAAACTCGATTTCGCAGGAAACGGCGGAAGCGGCTATTCCAATACCGGGCTGGACATTAATTCCTACGAGCAGATTTTCTCGCACGAGATCTCCGGGAACCGATCTGGCATCATCTACTACAAAAGCTGCGTGAAAGTCGGAGAAGTCCGCGACGGGACCTCCAATACGTACCTCATCGGCGAGAAATATCTCGACGTCAACCACTACTCTACCGGCACAGCGACCGGCGACGACCACACGTGCTGGACCGGCATCGACAACGACAGCGTCAGGACCGCGACGACCTCCTCTTTGCCGTACCAGGACCGAATGTCTTATAATCAGGGCAATTCCTTCGGTAGTCCCCATGCGGGAGCGTTCGGCATGGTATTTTGCGATGGGTCTGTTCAGCGCGTCAGCTACAGCGTCGACCCGGAAACGCACTCCTATCTGGGACAGAAAGCGGACGGGAAAGCCGCCTCGCTCACGAACTGATCCCGTTTCTGAGATGGATTCCCGGGACCGACCGGCAAGAGAAGCGAACACAAAACAGCAAAGGGAGCCGTAAAAGCTCCCTTTTTTAGTGCACATGAAGAGACTCAATCATCAGCCGGCGAGCTGGCGTCCTTGATGACGAACCGGGCGTGAAGCCGTGCGATCTCCCGCGCAAGTCCCGCGTCTTTGACCGACTGGAGGACCTCATCGAAATTCTTGTACGCAGCCGGAGCCTCATCCAGCGGGTACTTTCGGCAATTCGTCAGAATGTCCGCGTCGTCAAATTCACGATCCACGGCATTCTGATCCAGCGTCTTCACCGCAGCACGCCGTCCCATCATTCTTCCCGCACCGTGATTGATGCTGAACGCTGTCCATTCCGCTCCCGGAAGCGCCGCCATGACCGCCGATCCCGCCGTCGGATTGCCCGGAAGGAGGATCGGATGCCCCGTCTCGTAAAACGGCGAATCCTTCAGAAGAAAATGTCCTGCCGGAAACGCCCTCGTCGCGCCTTTTCGATGGACGTAGACCGGGGTATTTCCAGGTCCGATCGGCTCACGGCGGATGAAATTGTGGCTGATGTAGTAGACGAGCCGTCCGTTCACCCCCGGAAGGACTTCCTGGAACGTCTCCAGGATCAGACGGTTGATGAGCAGGTGATTCACCGTCGCGAAATTCCCTGCGAGCGCTATGTCGTCAAGGTAGTCATTCGCTTCCGGCGTCCCGACCGGCGCGTAGACCAGCTCCCGATCCTCACCCGGAAACGGAATGTGCCAGAGGGCGAATTTCTCCTGAAGGATACGAAACTGGTTTTTCGCCGCAATGTTGCCGAATCCGCGTGACCCGCAGTGCGAAAGAACGGCTGCGCAGCCGGGTTTCAGTCCGAAAACTTCCGCGATCCGGAGCGTGTCTGCGTCCTCGTCCGCAAGACGCACATCTTCGCACTCGCCGAAATGATTCCCGCCGCCGTACGTGCCGAGCTGCCGGAGTCTTGCCGGATAATTTCGGAAAAGTCCGGAATTTTTCAGGAACTCCAGCCGACGCTCAAGCGTACTCTCACGCCCGTTCGTTCCGTCGTGTGCCGTATGGGAGGAGTCTTCACACCGCGCCATCCACTCCTGCGGAATGCCAAATCGTTCGCAGACTTCCGGCGTCGCCCCTTCCAGGATCGCGAGTTCAGCATCTTCGTCGGCAAATTTTGGTGCTTTGGAGAGCTGACGGGAAGACGCGCGCCCCGTCGTGATCCGCGATTCGATCCCGTTGATCAGTGCACGCCGGAGCCGTTTGTCCGCGAGATCTTCCGTCGGCACATCCAGCTGAAGAAGACTCATGGAGCACTTCACGTCCACGCCGACCGGGCCGGGATAAATATGGTCCGGCGAGACCATGACGCAGCCGATCGGTGCTCCGAAACCAACGTGAGCGTCCGGATTCAGCACGACGTCCGTCACTCCGGGGCACATTCGTGCGTTGACGGCCTGCTGAAGCGTCTCTTCCTCAAATGTTTTCCGAATTTTCTCATTCCCAACGACCCGTACAGGCGTGCGTCCCTCAACAGGCAGGATCCCTGTCGCCATTCCTTTCGGCAAAATATTCTGATGATCCATGGTGTATTTCTCCTTTCCTTTTCAGACTTCTACATTTTTGGGACTTCTTTTCCCATTTCCGCTTTCCTGTTTTCCAGTTTCTCATCTTTTATCGACAAACGGAACCATTTTTGCTGAAAAATGGGGAGGAAAAGAAAGTCCGCGATACATTATGTCCGGGATCTCTTCCGTTTTTCACGAAAATCAGAAGCACACCAAACCGCATTCAGGCCAAACTGGGAGAATGGGGCAGGGGACACGATCTTTCAATGAAAGCTCAAACTTTCCCGGACCAACGAAAAAAACTAAACTAAAAAAACTTTCCGGCAAATGAAACACATTCACGCAGAAGAAAACGAACTCAGACGCACCGTTCCGGAAAAAGGTTCCCGGACCGCTTCATCTTTTCAAAAGGAACCAGATCCAACTGCCCAACCAACAAACCAACAAACCAACAAACAAACGAACAAACGAACAAACGAACAAAACCCAAACTGCATCAAAACCAGCTGCCGCGCTCAATGATGACAGAAAGTATACTCAAATCGGAAATTTTGTCAAGGAGAGGCGGAAGATTTTGGAGAAAGATCCTCCCGGAACGGCATCTGCGGCAAAAGTTCGCTCTCGCGCAGCAGGGTTCCGTAGATCTCCGCCTTTTTTTCCAGGGAAAGAGGATACGCACGCGAAGAGGAAGGGAGACGGCAGAGCGTCAGTGTCCTGCCGGCATAGCGAAACGAAACGCCTTTTCCGACCGCCGGTTTTGAAAGTTTCGTCCCGTCTTCAAGCTCCGGCGCAATGATCTGGATCAGCGTTTCCGCCGCCTTCTCTCCGGTCGCGAAAATGGTCCGACACTCCGGCAGATCGTGCGTCAGGACCCGCTTCAGATCCAGCGGCATGACGATCTCAAGAAAAGCATCCGAAGCGTTTCCCTTTTTCCGGATCACTTCCACTGCCGTATCGTAAAGCGCGATCTTTTTTTCCAGAAGGAACTCACGGATCTTTTCCGCATCGAAGATCCGTTTTCCATCAGCCCGCCTCGCCGTCAGAAAATGCTCCCGTTCCCCGAAAAAAACGAGTCCCAGGATCCACCAGAAATCGTTCTGAAGATTCGGGTAGAAAAAGTCCATGCACCACCGGTTTCGCGGAGGCGGAAAACTTCCGAGAAAGAGCATCTCGGCATCCTTCGGAAAAAACGGCGGCAGGGGATGCCGCTCGACATTTGACGGACTAAAGTCGTTCATTGCGGAAGTCAAAAATATGGTGGATGGAAAGGATCCCGAACAGCGTTTCTCCTTCCATGACGGCTAGCGTCGTGATTTTGTTGATGTCCATCAGTTCCAGAGCGTCGCTGACCATGACATCCGGACAGATCCGCTTGAAGTTTTTCGTCATGAAATCGCGGGCACGCAGGGTCCGTATGTCATCGAAATTCTGGATCGCGCGGCGAATGTCTCCGTCCGTAATGATCCCGGCAGGCCGTTCACTTTCATCGAACACGATGGTCATCCCAAGCCGTTTACTGCTGACTTCGTAGACGATCTCCCGGAAATCGGCATCCAGCGCAACACGCGGAATGTTCGTTTCCATTCGGTCGCGCACCCGCGTAAGAAGACGGCGTCCCAAAGCTCCTCCCGGATGGTAGAGGACGAAATTTTCCGCCTGAAAGTTCCGTTTTTCCATCAGGCAAAGCGTCAGAGCATCCCCCATGACCAGAGCGGCTGTCGTGGAAGTGGTGGGTGCGAGACCGACTTTCCCCGCCTCGGCGCTCACCCCCGTGTTGAGGACCAGATCCGCACGCTGAGCCAACTCCGACTGCGGGTTTCCCGTCATGGCGATGAGCGTGCACTCAAGCGTCCGGAGGGGCTGAAGAAGCGCCAGGATCTCCCGGGATGTCCCGCTGTTTGAGAGCACAATGACGATATCCCCGCGGCAAACCATCCCAAGATCCCCATGAACGGCCTCGGCAGCATTGAGAAAAATGGCGTGCGTTCCAGTTGAGGCAAGCGACGCCGCCAGCTTTCTGCCAATGATCCCCGTCTTTCCGATCCCGGCAATGACCACCTTGTTCGGCGAGTGAAAGATCAGATCCACGACCTGATCCATCTCGTCTCCGATCCGCTGCGCGACTTTTTGAAGCTCTTCGATCTCCTGTGCGAAAATCTCCCGGCTTCTCTCCGCCCAATTCATGGCACGTACTCCCTTTCCGTCTTCTTTTTCTTCTGCGGCGAACACCCTCGCCATTTTCTCGATCGAACGGACTCTGCGTCGGACAGACATACACACAGCCCGGACGGTCTCATATTTCAGTTCGCGGCTACTTCGTTTCCTCGACCCGCGCGATCTCAGATTCCAGGAACGAAATGAGGCTCCCGAGATACGGCATCAGTGCGGGGTTGACGGCCGCGGCGGTCTCGAACTGCTCCTTCGCGGCCTTTCCCATCTCCATATCGCCCATGGCGTCCGCGTAAAGCATCAGACCGTAGAGCATTCGGAGTTCCGCATTATTCGGTTCCCGCGAGACCGCGTTCCACAGTGCATCCAGATCCTGCTGCTTTTTCAGACTGCGAGTCCCATAGACCTGCCCCAGTGCCAGCGGACTGGCCGGCCAAATGCGTGAAAGCTCCAGCGTGCGGAACGCATTCTGGATCGCCGTGACGTACTGTTTTCGCGACATCTGGATCACCGCAAGCCGGAAATACGGATCCGGCATCTCACTCTGCGCGAGCATGGCACGGGCGTATTTTTCTTCCGCCAGCGTTTCGCGGCTTTCCCGGAAATATTCGTCTCCCGCGTAGATGAGTTCCCATGCGTCGTCCACCTCGGACTGCGGCAGCGTCATCTCCACGACCGGCAGGAGCTCCTGTTTTTCAGGTTCCGGAGCAAAGATCAGCGGCGACGCAAGTCCCGCATCGATCTGCTCGGTCCCCGGTCGGACACAGTGGACCGGATAGTAGAAGTACCGCGTCAGATCCGAAGTATAGTTTGCCGCAAAACCGATTCCCTGATCGCACGATTCGATCCATGACGGATGGAACGGCTCATACTGCTGAAGCCAGCCGTAGTAGCGGAACGCATCCCACGTGTAGAACCGGTTCATCGGATCTGCCAGATCTTCGACAGAAACGGACGTTCCCGTGCCGGGATCCGCGGCATATTCCAGACCGTCATCGACGATCATCGGCGGATAGACCACGACCTGCTCGCTCACATAGTAGGCCGGCGGAGGCGGAGGCAGGAAAAAGAGTGCACCTGTCAGAGCCGAACGCCGAAAATGCGGCCAGTACGGCGCAACACGCGGCGGATGATGGCGATGGTGAAGCGCCTCGTGCGGATGATGTATGTGCGGCGGATTCGGATGATGTTCGTGGTGCGCATCGAGCCCTCCATACGAGTCACCCGGACGGCCTCCCGGATGATTCGGACGGGATGGTTCTGGCCGTTTTTCCGGACGATCAGGTTTCGCATCCGGCCGCTTTCCAGGATGATGCGGACGCACATCCGGACGCGCTTCAGGACGGTTTTCCGGACGATTCGGTTTCGTCTCGGGACGCTTTACCGGATGACTTGGACGTGCAGGTTCCGGACATGCTTCAGGACGGTTTTCCGGAAGGTTCGGTTTCGTCTCGGGACGCTTCACCGGATGATTCGGACGCGCAGGTTCCGGACGTGCTTCAGGACGGCTTTCCGGTCGGTTTTCCGGACGGTTCTGCCGGATCTCTCTCGACGGACGCAGCTTCACGTCGGACTCCACGAACGCCGGTCTTCCTGCGGGTCTCGGTAATGGACGGGAAGGCGTCTGGACATGAACCTGTGGACGAGGCTTAGCCTGAGGGCGGGATGGGCCCTGGGAAGGCGGAGCAGAATGCTTCTGGACCTCCGGGTGCCTGGGAGCTTCTGCCCGATTCGGTGAACTTTGCGGCCGGGACGGAGCAGACGGTTGCGGTGCGGAGGCTTTGGGTACTGAAGAACGACGTGAGGATCCCGACCCTTTCGCCGTGGAAGGACCACCTTTCGCCGTATGTCCCGGACGATTTCCTGGAGGTGCAGCAAATGCCGAAGTGCACAGACCGCTCCCGCTCAACAAAATGGCCCCGGAGAGCAAAATGCAAAAACGAAATGAAGGCTTTTTCATGTTTTCCTCCTGACTTTCGCCGTTTTTCGACGATCCGAATGACGAACTGACGGCCCAAGGTTTCCAGACCGCCGTGTTCCGCAAATTTCCGGCAGTTCCCAAAGTTATTCCGAGAGGCAATTCCGAAAAGTATTCCCCGAATATTCCGTGATGCCGGCAAAAAAATTCACCAAAGCAGGTTTCTTTTCGTTCAGTTTACCATATTTCATGCAAAAAATCAACCCCTTTGAAAGAAACTCGGGATCTTCCGCTTCCATTTTACGAAAAAAAATTCAAAATGTTCTCTTGACAGAACGAAATCGATTTGGTATGAAGAAAATTCCAGACATTTTGTCGATCCGTTTTCCTCAGCTTTCCCGATTCCCCAAACGCACATGAACCGCCCGGTTTTTCATTTCGCCATTTCCCGTTTCCTGCTGACGGCCTTCATTCTGTTTCTTTTCGCATCCAGCTCACTTTCGCAGAACCGGACGCTGTTTGAGCGCGAGATCCGCCTTGCGGCTGAATACATCGCGGAAAATACGGACCCGGACGGACGTCTTGCCTACGAGCGCCATTTCACCGTCCGCATGGATCCCGTGCGCTACAATGTCCTCCGGCACGCCGGTACGATCTATGCCGTGCACCTTTACGAGCAGGAACATCCGGAAGATCCGACGCTTCATGCCGTACGGCTCCGTCTTTCCGGATACCTCATGACGCACTATCTGCGGGAGATCGGCGGCGGAATGTACACGATCGCCTCGAAACCGGAAGAAGAAAGCCTTCCGGAACCTCAGGCCAAACTCGGAGCCGGCGGTCTGGCACTCATCGGACTTTCAAGTCTAGCGGCGGAAGGAAAGGCAGATCTCACGGTCCTGCGCGGCCTGGGAGAGTTCATCCTCTTCATGCAGAAAGAAGACGGCAGTTTCCACTCCAAGTATCTTTACTCGACACAGGATTTCGACCCTAAATTCCACTCCCTCTACTATCCCGGCGAAGCGGCTCTCGGATTACTCTGCCTGCACGATGCCGACCCGCAGGAAAAATGGCTCCGCGGCGCAAAACGGGCACTTCTGTATCTCGCGGACCTCCGAAAAGATCAGGATCCGGTACGGGAATTCGACCACTGGGCCATGCTCGCGACAGAAAAGCTCCTCGCCAAACCGGAAAACTCCGTGACTCCGGAAGAAAAAGTCCGCCTGGTCTTTCACGCCCGGCAGATGGCGGAAATGATCCTCCCGACACAGATCCGAAATTCCGGTTCTCCTGCTGACGGATCGATCGGAGGAAATATTCGGCCGTGCAGCAACGGAACGAAAATGGAAGGTCTCGCCGCGATTTGGCAGATCCTCCATGAAGAAGACCCCGAGTATGCCGACGTGATCCTGGACGCCCTTGAACGGCTTGGAAAATTCCTGGCGGATGCCCAGATCAAGGAGGGACCTCTCCGCGGCGGGATCCCGGCATCAGCCTGGCGGAAACCGCGAAAGAAACCGTCCCGAAAAGAGATCGTCCGCATCGACAACGTGCAGCACATCATGTCCGGATGGATCAACTATCAGAAAATCGCGGAACAGACAAAAAAATAAAACGGCACGGAAAATTCCATGCCGTTTCGTGTGGTATATAGGGGGACACAGACTCACAGTTTCGGATGGGTGATTGCCTTCTCCAAACCATTGCGGGCCGTACCGGTGGGTCGATCTTTCCTCCTGATGATCCGGCACGGGGGTCTTTTCTCTCTTTCTACCAATTCTCATATGATGTTCTGTCAGCGAGACATTCAGTGTATCGTCCCTCTCAAAAAATTTTTTCACAAAATCTCCAAAATGAACTCTGTAGCAAAAGTGTCGTTTATCCGGCTTCCGGCAATTTTGCAGAGTGCGCAGAAATTTCAGACGTTTTTTCAAGAGCCGGTCGGCTCCCAACCGATATTTTGAATGTTTTTCGTATTCTGTTCGGGGAGGCCCCGCCAGATCCATCATTTTTCATCTTTCAGGAGGTCACGGGATGAAAGTTTTGCTTTTCAACGGCAGTCCGCACGAAAAGGGCTGCGTCTTTACCGCGCTGTCCGAGATCGCGCAGACTCTCGAAAAAAACGGCATCGATTCGGAGATCTTCTCGATCGGCACGACGGCCGTTCAGGGCTGCATTGCATGTCGCGGATGCCGTGCAGAAGGGGCGTCCGGGTGCGTCTTTAAGGACGAACTCTACACACAGCTTCTCGAAAAGGTCAAAGAATGCGACGCGCTGGTCATCGGTGCGCCGGTCTACTACGCAGGCCCTCCGGGAGCACTCTGCGCCATTCTCGACCGGCTATTTTTCTCCGGATCCGCATACCTTCGCCACAAACCGGCCGCGTGTGTGGTGAACTGCCGCCGCGGGGGGGCGAGCGCAACGTTCGACCGTCTGAACAAATACTTCACGATCAATCAGATGCCCGTCGTTTCGAGTCAGTACTGGAACTCCACGCACGGTTTCACGCCGGATGAAGTGCGTCAGGATCTGGAAGGTCTCCAGACGATGCGCACGCTCGCGAACAACATGGCGTACCTGCTGAAGACTGCGAAAGAGTCCGCCGTCCCGCTCCCAGAGACGGAACCATGGACTCCCACCAACTTCATCTGATCGGCACGGCATTTCTACCGCAGACGCGCACTCAAGAAGCCCCTCCTCCCAGGAGGCCGCGAGCCGCG
>CAZRGJ010000060.1:0-10999 GCA_964599445.1 uncultured Planctomycetaceae bacterium
TCAGCCAAATAAATGGAAATAACCAGATCATGCCCCACGCAGTCCCCATGATCGCGAGGACGTAAAATACGCCAGCGATTCTTGAACGTCCTTTCATGGTGAATTCTCCTTCAAAATCAGGTTAGCTCAATTCGCAGCATCTCCAACTTTCAGGATAACTCAAACGAAAGAAAAATGCAAGGGGGGGAGGAATGGTTTTCGGTTTTTTTTCAAAAAATTCAGAAAACAGGATCCGCGATGAGAAAAGGCGCGGATCCTGCGTTTTTGCGGGCGTTTTCAGTCGAAATCGACGCAGACGGTTCCGTCTTTCCCGATGTAGTGGGTCTGAACGTTGAGTTCCTTCATCCACTGCTGTTCGAGGCGGATCTTCCACGGTCCGGAGTCGGGACCTTTTCCGCGGTCATTGTTCCAGAGCCAGTCCGGGGTGGGCCAGAAACAGATCTTCGGCGCGATGACGGCGTAGAGTTCCCGTGTGGCCCCCTGCTGTCCGTGGTGTGCCATCTGGACGGCGTCTGCTCGGAGCATTTCCGCGGGCTGGAGTTTGAGGAGTTCCGTGCTTCCTTCGTTTCCGAGGTCTCCGAGGAAGAGGAGCGAGGAATTTTGGGTCTCGAACCGGAAACAGACGTTCGAGTTGTTGACCGGGTTGCGGTCGCAGAGGTACGGATCGTTCAGTACCGTGACGGTCAGGGGTCCGAAGGTGAATTTCTGGTCCTTCTGCGTCGTGATGATGCGGTCCTGGACCTTTTCCATCGCCTCAAAGAACTTCGTGCGGTAGGGGATCCCCCCAAGCTCCACGCCGCCGAGCCACTCTTTCGAGGGGAAATGGAAGCAGATCTTTTCGACTTCAGGAAGCCGATCCGTCCGGATGAGTTCCGTCAGCGCCATGACGTGGTCTCCATGACAGTGAGAGAGGAACCACGCGGTGACTTTCGGTTTCGGTCCGCCGTTGAGCTTTTCGAGCATCTCAAGCAGATGGTCCGCGTCGCCGGGCATTCCGCCGTCCACGACGATCAGTTCGCCGGTCTTCGTGCGGATAATGTAGGACATCATCTGCGAGCGGGTCCTGTTCGTGAGCTGACAGACGGTCATCTCGACTTCATCGGGCGTCTGGGCGGAAAGGGGAAAGTTGACGCACAGTGCGCTTCCCAGAACGGCAGTTCCGGCAGCGGAAAGAAATTGACGGCGGGTGGTCTTCATAAAATCTCCTTAAATATAAAAAAATATAGAAAGTTTTGACTCTCTATCTAAAATAATTTATCCTCAAAGGACCGTTTTGTCAAGGGGGTGGCTGGAAGAATGGAGAATTTAAGTGAAGTGGAGAATTAAAGAAACGGGACAGAAGACGAAAATTTTCAAAAAAAGTGGAAATTTAAAAGAAATTGTCCCAAAAACGCCCTGCCCCCCATTTACAAAATAAAAAAATACGCTATACTCTAGGCCATCTTCAGTAAAGAAGATACGATGGAAAAATTCGGGGCGGTAGCTCAGTTGGCAGAGCGCAACGTTCGCAATGTTGAGGCCGGGAGTTCGACTCTCCTCCGCTCCATTTTCGGTTTTAAGCCGGTGTGGGAAAGGTTTTTCCTGCACACGGCTTTTTGTCGTTGGGATACAGGAAATGAAAGGTTTGACTGGCGTGGGGGAATTCTGCTCATGCGCCGGTTTTCTGTATTTGCAGGACGCGGAGTCTGTGCGGATGCGGAGCTTTTCAGATTCGCTTAATCGAATGGAAGGAAGTCAATGAACCCAAGTGAACTGCTTAGGTACGTAGATACGATTCATCGTGACAAAGGCATCGGCAAGGAAGAGGTGTTTCAGGGAATTGAGGCGGCTCTGATCTCTGCGATGAAGAAGAATTATGCCGGCGGCGATGAAAATATGATTTCTGTGTACATCGACCGGGAATCTGGCGAAGTGAATGCCGCATTTGACGGCGAGCCGATCTCGCTGGAAGAGATCGTGAAGCGTATCGGTGCGCAGACGGCAAAACAGGTGATGATCCAGAAGATCCGTGAAGCGGAGTGCGACCGTGTGTATGCGGAATTTCAGGGACTGATCAATCAGATGGTCATGGGCGTCGTCGGCCGGTTCGAACAGGGCGGCTGCACGGTGAAACTTCCCGGGATGGACGCACTTCTTCCGAAATCGGAGCAGATCCATGGTTCTTCCCGCGGCGGACGCGGTGAGGGATACCGGATCGGCGACCGGGTCCGTGCGGTGATCGTGGATGTGCGCAAGCAGGCGTCCCGCGTGAAGGTGACGCTCAGCCGGATCCGTCCGGTATTTGTGGCCCGTCTTTTTGAACACGAAGTCCCGGAGATCGCGGACGGTGTGATCGAGATCAAGGGCATCGCGCGTAAACCCGGAGTGCGTTCGAAAGTTGCGGTCTGGAGCATTGACCAGCGTGTTGACTGCAAGGGAGCCTGTGTCGGTATGCGCGGCAGCCGTGTCAAGAATATCGTGGATGAACTTGGCGGTGAGCGTATCGACATCGTGCTGTGGTCCAGCGATCCGATCGAGTTTATCAAGGAATCGCTTCAGCCTGCGGAAGTTGAAGAAGTGATCCTTTGCAGTATGCTTGGCCGTGCGATCGTTCTGGTAAACGAGCCGAATCTTTCGCTCGCGATCGGCCGTCACGGACAGAACGTTCTGCTTGCAAGCAAGCTGAGCGGCTGGGATATTGAGATCATGACCGCGGATAAACTGGAGGGACAGCTTGACCAGGCGGTCGCTGCGTTCTGTTCGATTGAAGGTGTTTCTCTGGATCTTGCGGAAAGTCTTACGGGTGAGGGATTCATGTCGTACGACGACCTTTCGATCATTGAGCCGGATGCGCTGATGGAGATGAGCGGACTTTCGGAAGAGGAAGTGAACGCGATCATCGAAGAGGCGGAACGCCGCAGTGAAGAGCAGGACAACCAGCAGAATGTGGTGGAAGATGAACAGGACTGACGAACGCCCTGCTTCGATCTTCGAGCCAGCGAATTTTTTCCATTACGGGGGAGTCGAAAGCCGTGACGGCTTGCGTTTCCGTACGGCAGAGCCTTGGCGGCGTGCCGGGAGGCTCTCCATGTAAATTGATTAGCCATGAGGCGGCAGGCGTGCTGCCAGGGAGTGTGTCGATTGTCAATTCGGGTTTTCGCATTAGCTAAAGATTTAAATGTCGATAAAAATTTGGTGATGGAGTGGTGCAGCCAGAATGGTCTCGTTACTATGGGGCGTTCTGCACTGGCCAGCATTTCCGATGAGGATGCGGTAAAGGTCAGAGAGCACTTTGCGAAGGGCTCGGCACGTCCTTCCCGTACTCCGATCGCAGACACGCAGCGGCCCGTGGAACCTCCCAAAGGACTGGTTTCCGGCCGTGTTCCCACGCTCCCCTCCAAACCGCGCCGAACGGAAAAAGCGGATCCGGCGAAGGTGGAGACCGCGAAAAACGCGGAAAATATTTCTGTTGAGGAAACGCTTCTTCAGGACAATATTTTGCAGAATGAGACCGGGACCGCTGCTGCGGAAACCGTTTCTGAGAAAATTTCTGTTTCTGCGGTAATGGAACCGGAGTCTGCCGGACCGCAAGTTTCTGAAGAGATGCCGGAATCGAAAAATGAAACGGTGTCCGAGTGTCCGGCCGAGAATGCGTCGGCTCCGACGGTTCCGGAAACTGTTTCGGAAGCGGAAACTCTGACGGAAAGTGCCGATGACACTTCGGAAAAACAGAAGGAAAAGAAGGCTTCCGGTACAGCGGATGTTTCGAGTGCTGACGCGGCTGATGAAAAACGCACCTCTTCGACTGGCCGTTCTTCGGTGAAGGAAAGCGGAAGCAGGAAATCGAAAGAGACGAAAGAAGCAAGGGAAACGAAGGAAGGCACCGGCAAAGAACGCCGCAGGAGCACTTCCGCTTCATCCAGAAGATCCAAAAAGGACGCCTCTGCGGAACCGGCAGTTCGTTCGCAGGGACTTTCCGTCGCGGAAAAGATCGCGATGCAGGCCCAGATGGAGGCTCCGGTCCGTCCGGTATTCGATACGTCGATGCCGACGCTTTCCGTCAATCGTCCTGCCCGTCACGAGGAAAAGGACGTTCCGAAGAGCAATGCCCATCGTGAAGGACGCCTTGCGCCGGGTCTGCGCCTTGCGCCGCTGCCTGCTGCGAAGACTCCGATCGCGAAAAAACCGGCGGAATCGGAAGGCGGCATGAAGCCTGCGCTCCGTCTGACCAAAGAAGAGATCCTTGCTGCCCAGGCCGGTGATGATTCCATCATGCGCCGTATGGAGCAGGAACTGGAAAAGAGTCGTACGAAAGATGCCGCCAAAGACAGCCGGAACCGCAGTAAAGACGGGAAAGGCCGTGAAAAGTCCGGGGCCAATATGGGTACCGCAGACCGTCAGGGCGATAAAAAAGGACGCCGCGGGACCGGGATCGCGGAGAAGAGTGTCCGTCCTTCCGTGCCGACGCCGGCTGCGATGGACGATACTTCGTCAAAATTCGGCAAGAAAACAGCAGGAAAACAGCGAAAGGAAACTGGAAAACGGACCGGGGTGGGCGAGATGGAAAGCCAGCACGCTCCCGGACGCGATTCCCGTTTTGGAGCTGCGGATAAACGCGGACGCAGCCGCCGGATCCATATGGACGACGATGACGACGATGGTTCCCGGGTCCGCTGGAAGAAACAGAAGGGCGGAGGTTCTGCCAATGTCGCGGCTCCGCGCAAGAGCAGCTACGTGCTTCAGCTGCCGCTTACCGTCCGTTCCTTTGCGGAAGGCGTCGGTCTGACGGCTGCGAAGGTGCTCGGCAAACTGATGATGGAATTCGGTATGCCGATGACGATCACCTCTGCGCTGGATGAAACGACGGTCCAGCTTCTGGCGGAATCTTTCGGCATTCCGGTCGATATTCGTCCGGAAGTGACGCTGGAAGAACGTCTTCTCGGCGATCTGGACAAAGACGACGACAATGAAGAGGATCTCGTCGCCCGTCCGCCTGTCGTGACGTTCCTTGGCCATGTCGACCACGGGAAGACGTCGCTGCTTGACCGGATCATCAACATCAATGTGGTCTCCGGCGAAAAAGGCGGGATCACGCAGCATATCCGTGCGTACAATGTGAAGTATGAGGACAGATCCGTGACGTTCGTGGATACTCCGGGTCACGAAGCCTTTACGGAAATGCGTGCCCGCGGTGCGAATACGACGGACATTGCGGTGATCGTCGTCGCTGCCGATGACGGCGTCATGCCCCAGACCGAAGAAGCGATCAGCCATGCGCGCGCAGCCGGAGTACCGATCATCGTGGCGCTGAACAAGATCGACCTTCCGGGCGTGAATGAAATGCGCATTCTTCAGGAACTCGCGGCCAACGAACTGACTCCGAGCGAATGGGGCGGTGAAGTGGAAGTGGTCCGCTGCTCTGCCTTGACTGGCGAAGGGATCGATAATTTGATGGAAACGATCCTGATGGTCGCGGAACTCCAGGAATTCCGTGCGAATCCGAAACGGGCCGCCCGCGGTGTCTGCGTGGAATCTTCGATCCAGCAGGGACGCGGCGTCGTGGCGAAACTGCTCGTTCAGAATGGTACGCTCCATACGGGCGACGTCATGGTCTGCGGTTCCACGTACGGCCGCGTGAAGGTGATGGTCGATACGCTGGATCCGCACAAAAAGTACCAGACGGCAGGACCGGCGATCCCGGTCAATGTCCTCGGTCTGGATTCTGCACCGGGAGCCGGCGATAAATTTTACGTTTTGGATGAGATCGCAGATGCCCGCCGTCTTGCAGAAGAACGTGCGGAGCAGGAGCATCTTTCCCAGCTTGCCGGAAGTGCGAAAACGCACATTACGCTGGAAGGACTTTTCGATTCTCTGGGCAGCCGGGAAGTCAAGACGCTGAACATCATTCTGCGTACGGACGTCCGCGGTTCGATCGAGGCCATCAAGAAAGAACTTGGCAAACTGGAGCATGAGGAAGTGCAGATCTCGATCCTTCAGGCTTCTGTCGGCGGCATTACGGAAGCGGACGTTCAGCTTGCGGATGCGTCGGATGCGATCATCGTCGGCTTCAACGTGGTCCCGGATGAAAATGCGCGTGCACTTGCCGAGCAGAAGGGCGTTCAGGTCCGCCGCTACGACATCATCTACCAGCTGACTGCGGACGTGAAAGCTGCACTGGAAGGTATGCTGACGCCGGAAGAACACGAAAAAGAGCTTGGCCGCGCTATCGTTCAGCAGACGTTCCAGATCTCGAAAGTGGGCACCGTGGCCGGCTGCCGCGTGATCTCCGGTTCGATCCTGCGTGACTGCAAGATCCGGATCATCCGCAACAACCGCGTGATCGGCACCTACTCTCTGGATACGCTCAAGCGCGAAAAGGATGACGTCAAGGAAGTGCGTGACGGCTACGAATGCGGTATGCGTCTCGCGGGCTTCAACGACGTGAAGGAAGGCGACATTTTCGAAGCATTCCAGATCGAGTCGGTCGCGCGTACTTTTTGAGCAGTGCGTCAGAGAGAGAATATTGAAAAAGTCAAAGAAGGGTAGTGAATGGCTACGAGAAGAGTTTTGAAAGCTGCGGAAGCGATCCGGGAAGTGATCGGAATGTCGATTTTGCGCGACATTCAGGATCCCCGTGTTTCTGACGTGACGGTGACGTACGTCGAAGTTTCGGGCGACATGCAGCAGGCGAAGGTCCACGTTTCCATCATGGGAACGGAGGCCAAGCAGAAACTGTGCCTGAAAGGGCTTCAAAATGCGGCCGGTTTTTTCCAGAGGAAAATCGCGGACCGGATCCAGACCCGCTATACCCCGCGTGTTTTGTTTGTACTGGATAAAGGGGTGAAGCATTCGATCCAGATAGCGAAACTTCTTCGTGAGGTCCTTCCTCCGGAGGAAGAGCGCGGATCCTGTATTGGCGAGCTGAAGGACGATGCGGCAGAACGTACTGCAGAGACTCCGAATGAAGGAAATGAGTGATTCAGGCGGCGTAACTGCACAGACTTTTCAATGAGGGGGAATAGATGAGTTCATCAAACCGTACGGACGTTTTGAAGCGTTTCTATTCGGAACTGAAAAAGAAATTTTCCGCCGTTGAGCCGGTAGAGCGGACGGTTTTGGAGCATTTTCTGTATGCGACGTGCCTGGAAGACGCGACGTTTGAAGCTGCGGATACGGCATTCAACGCCCTGGTCCAGACGATGTCCGGCTGGAACGAGGTCCGGGTCAGCAGTACTGCGGAACTTGCGGAACTGATGCCTCAGCTTCCCGATCCGCGCGGAACGGCCGTGAAGATCCGAAAGATCCTTCGGTCTGTTTTTGAAGAGCGGTACACATTCGATCTGGATGATATTCGCAAGAAGAACATCAAGGAAGCCTACGAAAAGCTCGAATCGATCCCCGGCGGTACGCCGTTTTCGATCAATTATACGGCACAGGTCGCATTGGGGCGTCATGGGATCCCGGTAGGAAACGGCGAAAAGCGGCTTCTGTATGTCCTGGGGATCATTTCGGAGAAGGACATTGAACAGTGCGAAGTCGCGGGACTGAACCGTGCGATCTCGAAGAGCCAGGGAATGGAATTCTTCTCTCTGGTCCATCAGATGGCTGCGATGTTTGTGCAGAATCCGGAAGCGCGCAAGATCATTTCGTTCCTGAAATCCTTTGCGCCGGATTTCCGTGACCGAATGCCCCGCCGCCGGGAAGTTCGTATTGAGAATTCGATGGAAACTCCGGAACCGGTCATGGTGCCGAAGAAGGAGAATCTTGAGGAAGTTCTGAAGAACGATCCGGACTATTATGTTCGGGAACAGGAAGACCGCTACGAGGACGTTTACGAAAATCAGGAAGAGCTGGCGAAGCAGACCTACCTGGAAGAGATCGCCCGCGGTCAGAAACGGGGAAAAGGTTCCCGCTCTGCTGCTGAAGAGCAGGAAGAGGCTGTGGAGAAACCGGTCCGCAAATCGGTAAAGAGCAAAAAACAGGCGGTTGAGGAAGTGTCGGCGGAAGCTGAACCTGCGGCACCCAAAAAGTCTGTGAAAAAAGGAGCCAAAGAGGTCTCGGAAGTTCTTCCTGCGGAGGAACCTGCGGGAAAGAAGACTCTTCGGAAATCCGTGAAAAAAGACGCAGGAGCTGCTGCGGAGAAGAAAGCAGTGAAGAAGGCGGAGCCGGCCGAAAGATCCGAAAAGGGAAAGAAGGCCGGGAAGGCAGCGAAAGCTGAAACGGCGGCGAAAGCTGAAAAAACGGCAAAATCATCGGCAAAGTCGGAGAAAACGGCTGAGACGAAAACGGTGAAAAAGACCGCTAAGGCAGCGAAATCGCCGAAGAGCGGAAAATAGCACCCTCAGGCACTTTTCGGCTTTGGGAGACTGGGGTCTGGAGAGTGCTTCGGGTTTGAGAAATTTGGGGACGATCAGGCAGAGGAGATCAGGATGAGAAGTCATTTGCAGAATGCACTGAATATCTGCTCTGCCTTTTTGTGCCCCATTTTTCTTTGCGGAACGGATGGAGTCTGTGCCGGTCAGGAACTGAAAACGGGCGGAGACGCTCCGGTGACGGAGAATGCGGCATTTTACGGGGATTTTCAGCCGGTGCTGAAAGGACCTGGACAGCTTGAGCAGGATATGCTCACGGCAGAATATCTTTTCCTTCAGGGACGGGTCTTTGAGGCGGAAAAGCGCGAAAGACAGGCGATCCAGTGCTATGAGCGGGCCTGCCAGTATGTTTCTTCTGATGCGGTTCTGATTTCTTTGGTTTCGTTGGCGGTCAAGCAAAAACGCTATGAGGAAGCCTTTCGATACTTCGACAAAATTTCTGATCCGTCACTTCTTGGGATCCCGGTTTTGGATCGGCTGGCGACGTGTGCGGCCCGATTGGATAAAAATGAAAGAGTCGCGCAGATGTATCGGGCGATCCTTGATTCGATCCCGGTGAATGAAGCGGGACCGATGCGTATGCTGATCCACGATCGGCTCGGCTGGGCGGAGTATCAGGCGGGGGATCTGGATCGGGCACTGACTTCCTTACGGGCGGTCCACATGATGCTGAAGGAGCTGCAGAGGTTTGGGATCCGTGAAGAAGATCAGGTCCTTTTTGAGCATAGCCGGGAGATCAATCTGCTTTTGCTTTTGGACATCTGCATCGCGAAAGAGCTGGCGGATGACGCGGAAGAGATCTTTGGCGAGCTGACGCAGTGGTTTGAGAAAAAGCTGGCGGATGAAGAGCTTTCGGAAGAAGAGGCGCAGGCTCAGCGCAGGGAATGGGAACCGCAGTGTCTCTTTGAATCGGCCAGGATCGCGTATGTGCGGAAAGATGCGGAGCGTGCGCTGAAACTGGTGCTGGAGGCGTACGAGTCGGGCTACGAAGAGGAGGTGCCGTACTCGCTGCTCGATGCGGTCCTTCAGACTCTGGGACGCGAAGAGGAAGCACTGGAGATCCTGGAAAAGATCCTGAAGAAGCAGCCGAACCATACGGCACTGAAAGCCCGGATCGCGCAGGAATATGCCCGGATCGCGGAAGACCAGGGAACCGGGGCTTCAAAGACGGGGAAAAAAGCGGCGGTGAAGGACGCCAGGGAGCGTGCGTTTGCGCTTTACCGGGAGTTGTGCGGCCAGAATCTGGAACGATACTCGCTGGATCAGATGGCTCTGGCTCTGAAACTGGGAGAGGTCGGGTATTTTGAAGACGCGTTTCAGAAGCTCATGAAGAATTCCGAGGCGGTGTTTGGGCCGGAACTGCTTCTTGAAGATCTGTGCGGCGTGATTTTGGAAGAAAAGGAGAGATCCTCGGCCAAAACCGAAAAAAAAGAAAACGCAGAGTCTGAAAGCGCAGAGTCTGAAAGCGCGGATTCTGTGGATCCCGCCGATTCCGGTGAAGTTTCCGTTTCAAGGAAGGGGGAAACGGCAGATCCTGCTTCGGTTGCGGAGGACGACGTCAAATCGTTCCTTCAGGAAGAGGCATTTACGGCTTTCGCCGAGCAGCTTTTTGCTGCGTCGAAGAAGGCGGATGACCGCGCGTCGGCAGAAGGAAAGAATGCCCGCAGTTTGCAGGAACTTCAATGGGCGAAGTACGGATTTCTTGCCGTGACGGCACATCGGATGGAACGGCCGGAGCTGGCTCTGGAATTTTGTTCGCAGGCGATGACGGCGTTGGAGCGGACGAAGATCACGAACCGAAATCGCGAGAAGATCGTGCCGTTTATGCTGGATGTTGGCGAGATCCTGGCGGAAGAAGAGAAATTTGAATTGGCCGAAGAGTTCTATCGGACGCTCCAGAGCCGGATCCCGGGAGAGATCCGTTTTTCGATCGCATACTGCAATGTGCTGATGGCGCTTGGGCGGTTTGCGGATGCGGAAAAAAAGATCCGGAGCCTTCTGGAGAGAGAGCCGGACAATCTGGAGTTCATTTTTCTGCGGGCGGACTGGCTTCAGCAGACGCAGCAGCTTGAGGAGGCGCGGACGCTTCTTCGGGATCTTCTGACGGAACTTCAGGACGACTACAGTGCGGAATTTAACCGCCGGGCGGTTTCGATGATCCGCAACATGACGGCCGTGATCGAGGAACGTCTTGGAAACATGGAGGCCGCAGAAGAGCTGATGCGGAGCGTGTTGGATGAATTTCCGGATGACGCTTCCGCCATGAATTCCCTGGCGTACTTCTGGGCCTGCGAGGATCGGCGTTTGGACCGCGCATTGCAATATTCCCGGGAATCGCTGAAGGCGGATCCCGGAAATCCGATGTATCTCGATACATTGGGATGGATCTACTATCGGCTTGGAGAATTTGAGTCGGCGTACGAGACGCTGAAAGAGGCTGCGGAGGGGTTGGAAGACCCGGTCGTATTCAGTCATCTTGGCGATACCGCTCTTGCGCTGAAGCAAAAAGACGAGGCGATCCGGTATTTTAAAAAAGCACAGGAACAGTTTAAGGAGGCTCAGCAGAAGAATCAGGACATGGATCCCAGGGACCTGGAGCATGTTGAGTCTCAGTTAAAAATTTTGAAAAACTCGTGAGGAGAAAAGTA
>CAZRGJ010000061.1:0-10940 GCA_964599445.1 uncultured Planctomycetaceae bacterium
CTGCTCTCCGATCCTTACTCATAGTATAGCGAATGAAGACCATGAGTCCAGTAGTGAACAGAAAAAGTACCCGATTTTGGCAGAAAATTTTAAAATTTTCTGTCTGCGTCCTGATCTGCAGTGCGGAAACGGGGACTTTTGCAGATAATTTGGTGGTCCGTACAGCCGGAACAGTACAGGACGGCCTTTTTCAGACTGTTTCCAATTCCGTGATGGTTTCGGATCCTTCGATCATTCTGGAAGATGCGGAAACGATTTCGGGATCGGAAACTGAAAAAAATCCTGCGGCCGAGGCGGTCCGGAATGAAAATGCGGATCCTGCTGGAAAAAATGTGGAAACAGACGCAAGATCTGAGGTTTCGGAAGATGATTTTGATCTGATCCTTGAGGATGTTTCGGAATCGGAAGCGAATCCGGATGCACCGAAAATAGAAAAAACGGAAAAGTCTGAGCTGGAACTTTCGGAAAATGAGAAACCTGCGCAAAACAATAAAGAGAAAGAAACTGCTGAAGCAGAACGTGCTGACTCGGTGAAGGAAGCCGATGCGGTGAAGGAAACTGCTGAAGAACCGGAACTCGTGCTCGAAGAGACCGCGGATACCGTTCATGAGGAAGTTTCCGTCTCAGTCTCTTCCTGTCCGAATGCTGACGAAGTCGAAACAGCCGGCTCGCAGGATGCCGAAAGTACGTCCGTTCTGGAAAAGAACGTGAAGGAGACTTCCATTTCAAAGGTCCAGTCCGATTCTGGTGTCTCTGCGAAAAATGACCGTGAAACTACGTCCCGCGTGTCTGAAAGTGCTTCCCAAAGCACTCCGGAGGAAGTTCCGTCTGCTGCGGAGTCTGCCGCATTCTCTTCCCTCCGTGAGGACGTCATCGTTCGGGCGATCCGTGCCGCACGGCCGGCCGTCGTGAACATCCGGGGCGAAAAAGTCCTGCGGTCCGTGCCGTTTGATGCGTCGAATGCTTCCGGCGACCCGAATGCTGCGCAGTCCGCCAGCGAGGAATCCCAGCACGTCAACGGGATGGGTACCGGCATCATTTTCGATCCGCGCGGGTACATCGTGACGAATTTCCACGTCGTGGACGGCATTCAGGAGATCCACGTCACCACGGCAGACGCCAAGACGTACGTCGCCCGGATCTTGGCGCGGGATAAAGAAACGGATCTCGCGATCATCAAGATAGACGCATTGGCCGGCGAGGTTTTTGAGACGATCCCGCTCGGTGAATCCTCGGACCTCATGACCGGCGAGACCGTCATCGCGATCGGAAACGCCTTCGGGTACGAGCATACCGTGACCCGCGGGATCATCAGCGCACAGCATCGTTCGGTCCAGGTCACGGACGTGCAGTTCTACCAGGATCTGATCCAGACCGACGCGAGCATCAATCCGGGAAATTCCGGCGGTCCGCTGCTGAATATCTACGGCAAAATGATCGGGATCAACGTCGCGGTGCGTGCCGGTGCTCAGGGGATCGGTTTCGCCATTCCCGTGAACCGCGCCATGGAAATCGTTACGCGGATGACCGGATCGTGCAGTGCCGAGAAAAACTGGCACGGGATCCACTTCGTGAATCTGCCGGTCGGAAACAGCCGCGGCGCCATCGTTCAGCGTGTCGAGCCGAACAGTCCGGCCGAATTCATTGGACTGCGTGCCGGCGACACGATCCTCACGGTGAATCAGAAAAAAATCGCGCATGAACTTGATTTTATCTGCTCGATACTGGAACTGAAACCTGGAGAATCGATCCAGATCTCCGTTCAGCGCAAAGACAAAACCGCCAGCGTCAAGCTCGCACTGGGAGCCGTCTCTTCCAAAAACCGCGTCGCTTCCATCTATGCGCCGGACGGGGAAACGCGCCCGAAATTTGACGCGAAAAAACTCACGAATGAAGAGATCATCTGGAAACAGATGGGAGTTCTGGTCTCGCCGATCGCGGGGAACTCGATCCCGATCCAGGGGAGCCGGAAATATAATGGAGGGCTCCTGGTCCAAAATGTGCGCCAGGACAGTCCGGCAGCCCGTCAGGGGATCCAGAATGGAGACATTCTGCTTGGGATCCTGCGTTGGGAAACGCTTTCGCTGGATAATGTGATCTTCGTTCTCAGCCAGCCGGAACTTCAGAAGATGCCGCAGGTGAAATTCCTCCTTGCGCGCAATGGAAAAGTACTGCTCGGCCACTTCCCGTCGCATGATTTTCAGGCGGATCGTGCGGTCGAAACAGCCTCGGCCGGCTACCGTGTCCGCAAATAGACTGTCCGCAAAGACGGACTGCGTGACCGGATGATCGGCGGCAAGAAGTACGGAACGCTTGGCGAAACGAGAGGCGGTGCGGGAGACTGCGTGAGAGACGGTGCGAAAAAAATATTTTCAGGAGTCTACCTCCTGCACGAAAGGAAAAGCGGAGTTTTGAGCTGAACGAGACTCAAACTCCGTTTTTTTATGGACGCCGGGAGAAACGGAACGGGACGTCCGCGGTACAGTCCGCAGTTCCGGATGTCGTGAAGTTCAGGAAGTCCGTGAATTTCTTGAAGTCCGTGAATTTCAGGAACCTCACCGTCTTGCAGTCCGTCCCGGTTCCGCTGGAACGAATCATAAAAAGAAGGAATTTGAAAAATGGAACTTGAGATCGTGGAAAGACTTTGCCGCAGGTTTCCGAATCACCCGGCCATGAAACTTGGTCCCGGAGACGATGCCGCGATTCTGGAGCTTGCGGGAAGTTCTCCCGAGATCGTCGTCAGTACCGACCTGCTGACGGAGGGGGTCGATTTTCTGCTCGCGAGGATGGATCCGCGCAGGATCGGGCGGAAAGCGCTTGCCGTGAATCTCAGCGACCTTGCGGCCATGGCGGCGGAACCGCTTGCGTGCGTCATTTCTGTCGCGCTCCCAAGATCGCCGCTTTTCCCGACGAAGGAGGATCTTGCGGAAGTACATCAGGAAGCCCCGGAAACCCTGAATGCCTCGGAAACCCTGAATGCTCCGGAAGGGGGATCGCAGTCCCAATCGCCGATTTTTCTGCCGAAAGGACGCATCCCGGGCGGAAACAGCGTCCCGCTTTTGATGGAGCTGCTGTGCGAGGGATTTCTGGATGCTGCGGAAGATGCGGCCCGGCCGGTGGGGGAGACAGGGCAGATGCAGACGCTTCCGATCGCGATCGCAGGCGGAGACACGAATACGTGGGACGGTCCGCTTGTGCTTTCCGTCACGGTGATCGGCCGGACGGCAGGAAAACCGCTTTGCCGAAATCAGGCTCAGCCCGGAGACGCGATTTTCGTGACCGGACCGCTTGGCGGGAGTCTGTTGCGCCGTCAGTTTGAATTCATGCCGCGGATCCAGGAAATGCTCTCGCTCAATGCGGCATTCACGCTGCACGCCGGGATGGACATCAGCGACGGTCTGTCGCTCGATCTGCTGCGTCTGTGCCGTCAAAGCCGATGCAGTGCCGAGCTTTTCCCGGACCAGATCCCGGTCTCACCCGACGCGATGTGTCTTTCTGCTCTGAAACCGGAGGAGTCGGCGATCTACGACTGGATCACCCCTTCCATGGTCTCCGGAACGCCGCTGGATCATGCATTGGGAGACGGTGAGGATTTTGAAGTCCTCTTCACGGCTCCGTGGGAGGAAAGTGCCCGGATCCTTCAGAATTCCTTGGGGATCCCCGTCTTTCGGATCGGAAGAATTCTTGAAAAAACTGGGAATGAGAGCCAGATCTTCAGCCGGATCGAAGGAGAAATGCCTCAACTCCTGCCCATTCGCGGATTTTGCCATTAGAGAGGTCCTGAAGACGAAGGAGACCGTATTTTAGGGCGTTTCCTGCATTTCCCGGCCTCCTCCGGACAGTGAATTTTCGCTGAGATCATGAGGCGAGAGAAAAGTTTGGCTGAATTTTTAGAAAAATCGTTAAATTTTGTCTATTTCCACTAATGGGCAAACATCAACTGGACGATATAATTAGTACTTGCGAGAAGCTCGAAGTTTAGGAGCACATATTCAAGGAGGAGTAGTTGAAATGCGCAAAGTATTGATTGCATTCATTTTGTCAGTATTCGTTTTCCAGTCCGTCGGCTGTTTGCTTCCGCTGTATGACGGTGATTCGGCACGCCGAACCCAGCAGCAGCTCAACACGTCGGAAAATCTGCGTCTGATGCGGGATGAATGGGAACGTTTCTGGTTCCTGGATCAGCCGGACCACAGCACTCCGTGGCGTAACCATGGCGGCATGATCTGAGTCAATGGGCTTTCGGTATTCTGCTGAAATTTCAGTGAGCGGGCGGAACGGATTCCGTTTTCTCAAAAAAATGGTTTTGAAATTTCAGCCGAAACGGAACATTGCTGAGATCCAATGAAAGTCAGTCAGAATTTCCACTGTTTTGCGTTTGATGTGTTCGTTTTCATTCTGCCGGATGAACGTCAAAGCCGGAACTTTGTGTAGACGCGGGTTCCCGGAGACGGAATTTTCCAGGCGGAAGTGACGGCATTTTTGGAAAGAGCGGGGGGCGGAAGATCCGTCCGGCTGTGAGGAAGATCTCGCAGTCTCTGGAACAAAAGAATGTTTTGGAGCCGCTGCGGCAGTCCTTTTGAGAGGGGCGAAGGTCGAAGTCAAAGATCGGAGATCGAAAATCAAAAATCGAAGACCTGAGGCTGGAGACTCGATACCGGGACCGGAGACAGAAACCGGAGAAAACAGAACCTGGCAGGAAACGGCAGGAGTTGGTGAAATTTTCCGGAGTGTTCTTCGGCGGCTCGGAGAGAGGAAAGACTGCGGCGAAAACGTCAGAAAATGAAATGAACCGGCACAAAATGCATCGTGCCTGAAATTTGCCCGCTGCGGCAGAAAAATGGTCTTCAACGGCATCGAAGGAAATTTTTCAAATTCGGCATGGATGCAGAGCGGGAGCTTGATCCGGAGAGGTCGATCCTGCGGATGAGGCGGAGATTTTCGGAAACAAAACGCCGTCTGAATTTCCAGACAAAACATGAGACATTGGGAGGGATCTGAATTCCCTGATTGCGGAACCGAATTGAGGAATGCGTCAGGTTTAGAAATTTCGGATCATGCGAAATGGTCGAACGGTCGGTTTCCGGCGGTGTTTCGAGCCGGGAAACTGAATTTGGCAGTAGTTTGGTCACTCGGCCTGCGAAGACGTCCGTTTGGGGACGCATTGACCGTTTTTCCGGAACGCGGATCTTTCGGGATAAAAGAGGAATCAAAGAACCATTTGGGGACTGGATCTGCCGACGATATCGGAAGTTGGGAGTTCCGGGGACCGAGAGGCTGGGATCCGGCTGGATTCTGAAACGGTTTGGGGAAGAGGTTCAATGTTTCCCGGATGCGCCGCTGTTTTGGGATGATCCTGAAAATTCCCGAAGATCTTCGGTCTCCGAAGGTCCGAAAGACCCGAAAATGGGCAGACTTTCATCAAAACCAGCACAGCTCCGCAGATCATTGTAGAGTCAATGGCCAATGAAACCGTGAGTTTGTTGTGCGTTGCTCCTCCTATGCGCGAACTTTCTCGCAGAGGTCTATTGAAACACATGAAGCACGGAGTTGATTCAGGGGAGTGTGTGATGCCGCGCACTCCCCTTTTTCATTTTGCCGGAGAGATCGTTCGACGGTGATCCGGCAGGGAACGGAAATTTTGACCTGTCCGGATGTGTCCCGAAAAGTTGGGGAATGCCGTCCGGACACGGATCTTGATTGAGGTGCGTCTTTTTCCGGAACAGACGCCTGATTTTTTCAGAAAAGGTGCAAGACCATGAAAAATATTTCGCTTGCCGTGTCGATCGGCAGTCTGAAACTCGAAAATCCGATCCTCGTTGCGTCGGGGACTTTCGGCTACGCAAAGGACGTTGAGGCGCTGAATTCCGAAAACGGCGCATTTTCGCTGAGTGAGCTTGGCGGGATCCTGCCCAAAACCATCACGAAACTGCCGCGTGATGGAAATCCGCCGCCGCGTACCTGCGAGACGACTGCGGGACTTTTGAACGCCATCGGTCTGGACAATGACGGGCTGGAAGAGTTCATTCGCCTGAAAATGCCGTACCTGCGGAGCATCGGAACGAAGATCATCGTCTCCATCGCCGGCCGGACTGCGGAAGAATACGCGGAAATGGCTGCTGTGCTGAACGATGTGGAGGGCGTGGATGCGCTGGAACTGAACATTTCGTGTCCGAACGTAGCGCATGGGACCGATTTCGGCAAGAATCCGACGGAATGTGAACGGCTCGTGCGCGGCGTGCGGAAAGCGTGCAGCCTGCCGTTTTTCACGAAACTGACCCCGAACGTCGGCGACATTACCGTCTGCGCGAAAGCTGCCGAACAGGGCGGTTCGGATGCCGTGTCGCTCATCAATACCGTGCTCGGCATGGCGATCGACTGGAAAAAATGCCGACCGCGTCTCGGAAACGTGATGGGCGGACTCAGCGGCCCGGCCGTCAAACCGATCGCGCTTCGGATGGTCTACCAGACTGCGAAGGCGGTTTCGATCCCGATCGTGGGGATCGGCGGCATCGAAACGGTAGATGACGTTATGGAATTCCTCGTTGCCGGAGCGTCAGCCGTCGAGATCGGCACTGCGAATTTCTACTCGCCGACCTGCACGCAGAAGATCCTTTCCGCCCTTCCTTCCGCAGTCGCCCACTTCAACACGACGGACATTCAGGACATCATCGGCCGCCTCCACCGTGAAATGGCCTGACCTCCCCCTTTCCCCAAAAACCACCCCCCGGGATCCACTCACACAGATCCGGGGGGCTTTAATGCTTATAGGTGATTGTGATTCTCCAAATCAATCAGTTCTGTATATTGCTTTCCGATACTCTTTGCAAATTTTTCCAACTCATTACGAATGGAATCTCTGTTTTCTTCAAGAGATTTCTGATATTGTTCTGTTATCTCTGTCGAAAATGCCGTAACGACATCATTTCGCGTACTTTTAATCGCCTCATCATTCATAACGGAACTGCTAATAGATGCTGGAAGAGGAAATCGTTTGACAATAGCGAGTCCCATTGCTGTCGTTATAAGCCAAGCAGCAATACCTACAGCTGGTGCAAGGATCCCACCAGAGATAACGATTGCCGCTGTGACCCCTGTAACTAATGCGGATACGATAATAGGGCCAAGTGCATTCCCGACGCCAATATCAAAGTTATTTACAAAGTCGTTATTAAAATCGAGGTTAATATTAAGACCAAGCTGTTGAATATGGCGATTTGCCACACCCTGGCTTTGAAGCCATTGCTGAGTTTCTTTGCGGATGGATTCTGAAATATTGGAATTCGCCTTTATTGCTCTTTTGATTTGTGCACTTATGGAATTCCAGTTGTTTTGAAGGGACTTTTGTGCCTTTTCCTCTACATCTTTCAATTTTCCTCCGATTAATTGGAACTCCCATAAATGAGGTTTAATATACTGATCGAAGATATTACCTCCAATATTCTCAATTGCCTTTTGAGGAATAACCTGTTCTTGATAGATGCCAAGGAGCTTCTCTACCAATTCGGAATAATCTAAAGAGACAGAAGTTCCGAGAGTCTTACATGTGTAGGCATATTTTGCCATACCTTCTGCAATTGCTGCGTAGACATTTGACGGAGTTTGGGGAATGACTTTGGGCCAATGTTTTTTGCAGATGTCTTTCACGAAATACCAACAGGAACTTCCGCCCGCCAGGATAATATGATCGATCGAATTTTTGTTGATACCCTGTTGACTGAAACCTTCCAGCAAGGTGTGTTCAAACCATTGCAAAAGATCATTCGTCTGGTCTGGCCTGAATTTTGAATTTTTACGGGCACTTTCACTCTGAGTTGAAAATACATTTTGGAGCATTTCTGACGGTTTATAGTTTTTGCAGCGGTGTTCAAATTCCTCCTGTTCCATAATCACATTTTCTGTTGTGGTTTGATATGGGTATGGCAAACCTCTAGACCGATTTACGGAAAAATTTTCCTTCGTACGTCTGCTGGAATTAAACAGTTTATCAAATTGTTCCGGAATAGTGAAGTTTGATCCCTCCTCTTCTTCAATTTCCAGACTCCATTGATAAAAAAGGTCATCAAACAAACGGCCGCCAAGGAAGGTATCGCCCCAGGATTTTGCAATTTTACCTTTCGAAATAACTGCAAAGTCGCATGTCCCACCGCCAAAGTCGATAACCAATGTATTTTTTTCCGTAAATGCCATTGGATTATTAGGATCAAGATCATAAAAGACGGCACCATAAGGTTCTTCAAGCATGTGGATGTCATTTCCCCAGCCGGCTTCTTTGGCAATCTCTTTCAATCTCTTACGATAATCTTCAGTTGTATTACAGGGAATGCCAAAGTAAACCAGTGTTCCATTAAGATCCAGAAGTGTATTATTGTTTTTGAATGTTTCGCGTATTGTTTTCAAAAAATCGACAGAGGCTTTTCGTGCTTCTTCACTAAATTCAATATCTGGTTTAAAAGATGTTGCAAGTCTCATGTTACTTTTTTTTATTTTTTGAGGACTGCTGCCATGGTACATGAACAAAGCATTTGCACCAATACTTTTTTCATTTTTTCCATCTCGTCTACGATAGTATAGTACTGCTGAATCAATACCATTTCGGTTTCCAGCTCCGAAATCCAAGAGGAGTTGCTGAGGCTTACTCTGATTCGTACTATAAAGTGCAAAGTATGAATTGCTGGTTCCAAAGTCGATCGCGATAATGTCTGACATGATAATTTCCTTTCTTTCTTTTTAATCAAGTGAGTAAACGATACCTTTTTGAGTAATGATCCCATTAAGTTCAACGGGTTCACTGCGGACTTCTACCTTTTCCCCGTCGAGTACAAGACCGATCGTTTGATATTTGTTTTCCAGAGAGGGATCCCAAATGATGATCTTGCGCTCGGTGGGGGTGCTGCTCGGTTTTGGTCCATCTGGTTTTTCCTGTTCCCACGGTAATTGCGTGCCGGTGGGGATGTTGGCAAAACCCATGAGGCTGAAGTACTGCGAAATGGCTCTGGCGTGACAGGCAGCCTGTGAAATACTGGATGTCTTCCAAAGACCTTGCACCTCCTGTACGGCTTGAGATGCATATTTGGGCAGATCTCCCTGCGAAGCGACTATTCCTTGAAGTCTCTGGATCTCCTCATTCAGAGCGATGATGCGTCCATCCTTTTCCATGAAACGAAGACAGGTCATTTTCAGAAAGCTGACGATACAGCAGAGCTGATTCAGGTACTGAGTCTGAATGTCGATGTGCAGCTGTTCTTTGTCAACGGTCGATTTGCGTTTCAGCAGGCCGAGAAAGAACCAGAGGATAAGTCCCAAACAGAGTCTGCTTTTTAAGGATTGGGAAGCGGACTCTTTCCAAAATGTTGAAATTTGAAAGTTTTTCACCAATTGGGAAATAATGGCATCGCTGATCATGCAGCCGGCAAGCAGTGTTCTCGCCCAAGTAATGCGCGTTTCGCCAAATGTGAACCAGACACCGACGGCTGGAGCTATGAGGGCGCCGATAAGCGAAGAGGCAAGGCAGACTTCAGTATTCCGACCAAATCCCAATGGTCCAAGTACTACAAAACAGATCCCGGCGCACACGGCACTCAACGCGCTATAGGTCCAGGCTGACGGTGTTTGGTACGTTTCAATAACTGGCGGGACCTGGATCGGGGCGATACTTTGAAGGGTGGGGATCTCCTGGGGCGTCGTCCCTTCATAAATATATTCCCTCAGCCGTTCGTTTTGGAGTGAGGCCATAACATCGTTATGAAGAAGAACGGCAATATATTGGATGTCTGAGGCCTGACCATTAAAATCTGGTTTCTCCTGAGCCAGTTTTTTCATGAATGCTTCGCTATGATTTTGAGCGAGGTTCTTGAGTATCTGGCGAATATCCTCAGGCATACTGTGCGGAAACACATTGTCAGTGGTTTCGGTGTTCGTTTGGAGAGACTTTTTTCTCCAAAAACTAAAAATTCCCATAATATTCTCCGATTACAAAATGATTCAAACAGCAATAAAGAATCATAAACCACAAATTTATGAAACAGAGATATTTATCGGAAGATTCATATATATATATATATATTCAAAGAACTTTGTTCGGTTTTCAGATTTTGGAATTTTGTAAAATATTATCCCATAAAATGAAAGTGTATCGCAATACACCTTCTTTTATGGGATAGTTTTTCTTCTTTCTCACTGTTCCGGGGCGCAGAGTTCCAGGGTGATCCAGAACTTTTTGCGCGGGTCTTTGGTGTCGACCGGTTTCAGCCGATGGTAGGTTTTCAGGAAACTGCGGTGCCCCTGAGAGTTGAGCTCCGAAGCGTAGAGGATCGCGTTCGGATCGTTCGTCACCTGACGGCTGAAATGGAAGTACTTCATCGTTTGAAGAAGCCGGTCCAGCTCTCCCGTGTAGCCCTCAAAGTTGATCTTCACCAGGTCCAGTTTATTGTCGAAATAGTACGTCAGCGAACCGACCAGATCCGAGATCTCCGGCCCCGTCGAGACCGCGACCCGGTACCCCCGTGTCGTTATGGGACCGACCGGCTGGATACACGACCAGCGTTCCTCGACCCATTCCGGCGTGATGCTGAAATCGAAAATTTCCAGAAAATTCGTAAACATCGGACCGGTCGGACTCTTGAGCGGATTGGGATTCGGTTCCTGGATCAGGACTTCGCCATATCGCGGACCGGAATTGGGGCCGCGCGTGACGGTTTTGTCGTGCAGGATCGGTTCCGTTTGCCGATTGGGATCGTTCAGAAATGCCAGAGGATCGACTGGCGGCGGATCGTTTCCGGAATCATTGGCGAGAGCGGCTTCCGGATCGGGAGACTCGGCCGACGCGGAGGCATACGAGTTCCCGTAGCTCTGCGAATCGGTCCCATTGGAGTTTCCGTAATTCGATGAATCGCTCCCGTCAGAGTTCCCGTAGTTCGACGGGTCGTTCCCGTCAGAGT
>CAZRGJ010000062.1:0-3105 GCA_964599445.1 uncultured Planctomycetaceae bacterium
GATGAGGCGGCAGAGCGCGATTTGGGAAGAGTCTTTCCGAAATGTAGAGGTGGAATGGACCCGGCGTCTGGAATCTGTCGGCACGATGATGGCGGATTCCCTGCAGGCGGCCTTTGAGCGTGCTGCGGAAAAAATGGCATCTCAGTGCTGCGCATCGATCGGAATGCAGATCTCGATGGAATTGGAGAAACTGCTGAAGAATACCATTACGCTTCAGTGGATGAGTCACGTTGCGGAACTGAAGGACGTCCAGAAGACGCTTAGCGAGCAGTGCGAGGTCCTCCATGAGGCGATGCGTCAGAATGTTGAGTATTTTGCGCAGAATAATTCGATCCTTTCCCAGTGCAGTCAGAAAATCGTGGAGCTTGGTGCTGCAGTCGAGCTTTCCGTTTCCAAGCTGGAGCACGTCTCCAGTTCGACGGAAAAGATGGCAAACGCCGGCCTTCAAATGTCCGAAGCCGGAGAGAAAATCGTGAAGATGGAAAATGTTCTGGCACAGAATCTTTCGACGCTTCAGGGCGCACGTGATTTTGAGCGGACCGTCGCCCAGCTGTCCAGTGCCGTCTCTATCCTTGCGCAGTGGCTTGAGGAAGTGAAGGCAAGCCGAAAGCAGGTTTGAATTTTGCCGGACCTGTGTTCCAAAGCATGTTTGGTGAGTGCAAGAGTTTGCGAGAGTTTGTGAGTGCCGTTCCGAAATTCACGAAATTTCCGGCCTTTTTGAGTAAACGTCATCGTATTTTTCAGAGCAGATCACGGAAACTGAAATGATTTATTTTGAAAGCCGTCAAAACAGGGGATCCGAAGGAAATCCGGTCTCGCTTTTCCCTTTTCTTGCGGTTCTGCTCTGTACGATGGGCGCACTCATTTCTATTTTGCTGATCATTGCGCGGCACGCGCAGCTTAGTGCCGATGAACTCGTTCAGGAAATGATCGCTGAATCTGCGGCTTCTGCTGTCGATCCGGAAACGGAGACTTTTGCTCTTCCGCATCCCGATTCCATTTCAGATCCCGATTCCATTTCGCATTCAGATCCTCGCCGATCTTCCGAGGATCCGTCTCGCAAAGCGGGATCTGACGATCTGAAAGAAAAAACGACATTGCTCCAAAAGGAAATGGGTGCTTTGGAAACTGCCCGAGCTTTGCGTCTGGAGGAAGAAGGCGACTTTGCGAAACTTTCGGACGCAGAACTTCTTGAACGCATCGATGAGATCCGAAACCGTACGGCACAGGAAGCCTGGAGGCTTGAGGAACTGAAATCGGCTCGCGGTCAGGTCGAAAAGGAGGCGCAGACGGCACGTATCGCGCTGGGAGCTACGCAGGAAAATCGAAATCGTCTCCTGAAGGAGGTCGAGTCGCTTTTGGAAGCACTTCAGAAAATACGGGGTACGGATGCGGAACTGGATCCGGAAAAGCTCCGCGGACAGATCGCAGAGTTTGAAAAGAAGGTAAAAGAGCTTCAGGAAAACGTAGAAAAAGAGGAAAATCAGGCAAAAAAACAGAACGGATCCTACGCGATCCTGCCGCATGTCGGCCCGAATGGAACCCGACGTTACCCCATGTACGTCGAATGTCGTGAAGACGGAGCGTGGCTCATGCCGGAAAATCTGCGTCTGAATGCCATCGATTTTGAGGGAACGCTTTCGATGGAAAATCCGTTGGAAATGGCTCTCAGTGCCAAACGGCAGTACCTTTTGAAGAACGGGATCTTTCAGGAAACCCCGGAAAATGAGCAGGAACCGTACCCGCTGCTGATCGTCCGGCCGGGCGGGATCCTCTTTCTTTATCGTGTCCGTGCGTCGCTCCAGTCATGGAAAACAGAATTCGGCTACGAGCTGGTGGAAGAGAATATGCCGATCGCCTATCCGCCGAATGACGAAAACCTCAAAGAAGAAATGGTGCGTGCGATCCACTCTGCCAGGATCCGCCAGCGTCAGTTCGCGTCCATGGCTCCGACACTTTCCGGTCAGGGGGGCGGAAGAAAGGGAAAAGTCGCTTACCGTGCGACTCCTGGCGGTGCGGTCCCCGTTTACGTTGACTCGGAAAGTCCTGTGGGACGGAATCTTGCCGACGGAAATCGAAATTCTGCGAATTGGAACGAAAACGGTACGCCGGCTCCCGGTACATTTTCCGGTGGAATGGGAATGCCTGGGACCGCAGAGACTGCCGGAGCAATTGGCGCAAATGGAACGCACGCACTTCCTCACCCGGCAGAGGGGAATGTTTCCGAAACTGCTTCGGAAACCGGAATTGCGGACGGATCGGGAACTCTGAACGGATCGGGGATGGCTGAAGGAACTGGATCCGGTACTTCCGGAGAGTCTGCAGGAGGTCCGTCCGGAGATCCGGAAAGTACGTTCGCTTCACAGAACGGCACTGGAAATGCCCAGGATCCAACATCTGGCAGAAAATCGACCGTCAGTGCCGTGCATGATCTTTCGCAGTGGACGGCCGTCTCGCCGGAGGAGGCTGGGGCTTCCGGAGAGCAGGGAATTGCCGGGGCATACGGCACGAACGCTGCCGGAGTGTCCGGGACGGCAGGAGCGGATGGTGTGTCTGGAAACGGAACCTCCGGCGCAAATGGCGGGCCGGGAGCCTCGGTCACGGCGGATCAGAATTCCGTCACGGGCTGCGTCGCTTCCAGCGAGGGACAGAACTGGGCGTTGGAGAACTACCGGCCCACGCTTTCTTCCCTGAATCGTCCCGTTCCACTCGAATGCCGTGCGGATACGCTCGTCCTGACGGGAATTCTCGATGAGGAGCCGGTCACGATTCCTGTCACGACGCCGAACAAAACCGCAAAAGCTCTTGTCGCCGCCATTCAGAAAAAGATCCGAAGCTGGGGAGAACCCGGCCGCGGAATGTACTGGAAACCGATCCTGCGTGTTCGTGTTGCGGAGAATGCCCAGGAAACATTTTCCATGCTTCAGAATGCTCTCCAGTTCAGTGGTCTCGACTTGGAAAGAGCCGACGAAAGTACGGCGAAAACGGCAGACTGAATCACTGAATGATCGAGTGCTGGCGTTCGCCTGTTCCTGATCGGTGAGTGTGCGGATCGGTGAGTGTGCGGATCGGTGAGTGTGCGGATCGGTGAGTGTGCGGATCGGT
>CAZRGJ010000062.1:3205-10917 GCA_964599445.1 uncultured Planctomycetaceae bacterium
GCGGGGTCGGTGAATGTGCGGGGTCGGTGAATGTGCGGGGTCGGTGAATGTGCGGGGTCGGTGAATGTGCGGATCTGCCAAAAAATCTGAAAATGAAAGAACCCGCTGTTCTGCCATGCTGTGCCGGCGGATGGCTCCATTTTGTTTTCTTTCTGTAGTGTTCGTGGTGACGGAATTTTCTGATTTTTCTTTTAAAAGAGGGGGAATGGGAAATTTTAGCCGAGGGAGTAAACTTTTCTTGAGTTCTGGCGATTTTTTTTCGATAGTGTTTCTATTCACTTCAATTAGTATTTTGGGGAAATGAAAGGAATGGATTTTTCATGACCTTCCACAATTTGGGGAAATTTGCTTTTCATGCCTTCATCGGTTCTGCTTTGCTGCTTGGTTATGCATCGCCTGGGGTCGGCGAAATAAATGAGACTGGCGCAGAAACCGGAGCTTCGGCACAGGATGCTCCGATCCAGATCGCACTGAATGATCCTGCCATGAGCAATGCCGTTTTGAATTCGCTTGAAGGCGAGCACCCGCTTCTCGCTCCGATGCGCTGGGCAGATGAATCGGCACAGTACATGCAGGCGAATGTCCGTGACTATACGTGCACGGTCACGAAGCGCGAGCGGATCAATGGGATCCTCGGCAAAGAAGAAACCATGGACGCGAAAGTGCGCCATGAACCGTTCAGCGTCTACATGAAATTCACCAGCCCGCGCCGTTTCAGCGGGCGTGAGGTCATTTACGTGGAAAATGCCAATTCCGGGAATCTTCTCGCTCACGGTGTCGGTCTCGAAGCACTGGCGGGGACCATGCATCTTTCTCCGACGGGCCGGTTGGCGATGAAAGGCAATCTGCATCCCATTACGGATTTCGGCGTCCTGAATCTTGCGCGTCAGCTCATTCAGGTCGGAGAGGTCAATATTCAGAAAGATTCTTTTGAAGTACATTATTTTGATGCGGAGATCGCGGGGCGTGCTTGTGTCTGCATCGAAGTTCTGAATCAGAAACGCCGCGATGATGTCCTTTTCTGCAAAGCCCACATTTATGTGGACCGGGAACTGAATATTCCGATCCGCTATGTCTCATGGGGCTGGGGAAAAAATGGCGATTTCCCGCTGATGGAGGAGTACACGTACTCGAACATCAAACTCAATGTGGGACTCACCGATCAGGATTTCGACATTCGGAATCCGAAGTACAATTACCGCGAGTCCCGTTAATGGGATCCGTGAGCGGATGCTTTCGGGAAAATGCATTGATCTTTCCTGATTGACACGAAAGCTAAAATATTGGCGGGCATCGAGATGAGCACCGCCAATTTTTTTGTCTCGTTCCCGAGATATTTTGGTTCCGGCGTTCCGAAAGGTTTTCCTGGTCCTGAATTTCCCGGATTGATTTCACGGGCGATCCGGGACGGAGCGGGAACGAAACGCCGGCTTCGTGTCTTCTTTTAAGGAAGGAAAGAAAATGAAAAAGAGTTTTGCATTGAGCTGTCTGTTTCTTCTTATGGGACTGGCGGGAACCGCGAATCTGGTTCTGGCTGATTCTTCGGACTATTCCGGGATGAGGATGAAGCGTCTCTCCAATCGCACTCCGGTTTCTGTCGTGACGGAACCGTCGATCGGCAGTGAAGTCCGTGCAGAGGAGATCGTGAAGGAAGAGATCCTTCGTGACGAAGTGCTGAAATCTGGAGCCGGAGAGAACGAAACTGGCGGGACGACGCATGAGGTCAGGAAAGAAAAAGTGACGGAATCGGTCACGGAGTCCAAAAAAATCACGAAATCGGTGAACGAGACCGATTCCGGGGAAGAGATCGATCGTGAAGACGAGACGGTCCTCATCGATTCTGTGTGCGAGACGGGAACGAATGACGGAATGGAGGAAACGGCGGATCCGATGCTGGAAAACGGCGAAAATGACGGAATTTCTGCCTGCTGTGCGCCTGCCTGTTCACCGTGCTGCGGAAATGACGGATGGAACGGCCATCGCGGATACCGTTCGGCTTACCGTCATGCCTGGCGTCATGGATGCTGCCGGCCGAAAATGGAACGGACCTGCTGCGATCCGTGCATGACGGAATACTGCCCGCAGACCTCATGCTGCGAAGCATGCTGCCCGTGCGATCAGAGATGCGTCCGCGTTCCGCGCTGCCGTCTTTTCAGAAAACATTTCTGGCGTGCCCGGTGCTGCTCCAGCTGGAATTCGGCTTCGGTCTGTGATCCGTGCTGCACGGAGAGTGAGTCGATGAACTGTGTCTCGAACGATTCCGAATGCACGGAAAGCGAGAGCATCAATTGCGTCACGAGCTGCACGCCGTGCTGCGAAACCGGCACGACTTGCGTGACCGTGCGCCGACACTGCGGCATCTTCTGCCGCCGTGCCCTCCGTCAGGCCCGCTGGACCATGCCGTACCGTGCTGCCTATCCGACGTATTCCAGCTACTCGAACTACGGTTCATGGAATCGCTTCGGCAGTTACGGATACGGAAATTCCTGGTCCGGAAACAGCTGGAGTCCTGTCGAAAGCTCGACGTACCAGACCTCCGGATGCGGCTGCGGAAACTGAGCGGCCCTGAAATGAAAACAGGAGATCCCCTGCGTGTGCGGAGGATCTCCTGCGTGTACGTTCCGAATCATTCGTCAGACTGTTTCTGCCGGACGTCTGACTGCCGGAGCTTTTAGCGATACCGAACCCGGTTGGTTGCCGTGAAGATGTTTTCGTGCTGGAGAACGACGGTGAAGTTGATGTCCGTACCGAGGTTCTGAAGATCGCACTGGAGGAGCGTCAGATTCCATTTCGTCGGGATCTCGACCTGTGCAGTGAGGAAGAACTGCACATCTCCGTCCGTATTCTTCTGGCGGTAGCCGTACATGTCCAGAATATTCATCTCGTGGTCCGCGAGATATTCGCTGAAGCGGCAGACGACACCGGGATGATCTTTTCCGAACGCAGTCAGAACGAAACGTTCCGCTTTGTTTTCAGAAGAAAGGGAGTCTGCCGTCGTACGGCGTACGGAAACGTCGATCTGGCACGATTGGGCAGTGTGTTCCAGAATGTGTTTCTGAAGATTTTCCGGAGAAATGTCTTCCGGAATGGTCAGGATCATGATCTGCGTAAAAAATCCGCCGAGTACGGTCTGGCTGCATGATTCAATGTTGGCGCCAAGTGCTTCGGCTGCGGAGGTCACTGCGGCGATGATGCCCGGATGGTCATCCGACATAATGTTCAAAACGTAGGTAAACACGAAATTTCACTCCTGAAACCGGTCCATGAGAAAAGAGACTCAGGGGCCGGAATCTTTAAAAAAGGTCATGCGCCGTCATTCGCGACGCAACGGGTCAAAAAAAGTTCAGGTTTAGGAGGACTGAAGATCCGCGGCGGCGGAAACATTTCTTTTGCATACGGTCTCCAGTCCGGATCGGCCTTGCGGCGATTTATTTTTCTGCCGGGACGTAGGTGATCCTGACCGTCGCGGTCTTCACCGGTGCGTTCAGGACGATCCCAATGCGGCGGGCGACATCGCGTGCTCTGAAATCCGCCTCGAAACCGGAATCTTTCAGCGTCCAGGCATCGGAAACGGCTCCGTCCGCAGTCACTTCGATCTCGGCACGGACCGCTTCTTTCCCTTCACCGAAAATGACGGCGTTTCCGTCGCGTTTCCAGCTCTGGATGGTCACCATCGGCACTTCAAAAGTCTGGGGAGAGTCAAACGTGACGGAATCTTCCACCGTGAATTTTACTTCCTTACGGGAGTAGGTGAATTCGCGCGTCAGTTCCTTGCACGCGGCGACGGCATACGCAGCGGAGTATTCCAGAAGGAGCGACTCTTCATCCGTACCGAAGTCGGTCTTCTTTACCGTCGCGGCATACTTCGCTCCGGATTTCTGAAGCTGACCGGCGACGACCGGCACATTGTGGCCCCAGGAGTTCAGCACGTCGCTGACGTAGCGGTCTTTGCTGAACGTACGGCGCGTGTAGACCTCGCCGCCGAGGTCGAGTGCCGGGAGTTTGCCGCGGTAAAGCAGGACGTAGGTCCCGACGTCATTGTGGTTGTGCTGTTCCGCATTGTGTCCGCCCTTCATCGCGACGGCAAAACCGTCAAGCGCGGCGACCGCTTTGGGAAGTTCCACTTTGTCCGAGACTTTCGTCAGCGTCGATCTCCACCCTTCCGGACGGAGAATAAGGATCTGTGCGGAAGGGAACCACGTGCGGTTGGAAATGGGATCCTGCGCATCTTTCACGCTGCCGAATTTCGGTGCGTAACCGGCGGCGTCTTTCGCCACTTGCGGCGGAAGATCCGTGCCGAAAACGCCGAGATTGCAGAGATTCTGTCCCTGTTCGGGGAGCGTGAATTCGTAATTGTCCAGATGGAATCCATAGTATCGGTTCAGGAATCCGAGCAGACTGCGCGTCGGGACGGCCGTCATGCTGCAGTCGGCGAAACTCGGCGAGAAGCCGGGGAGGATCTCGATCGTGAAACCGTAAAGGGCGACCTTGCGGAGCTTTTCCTGATCGAGGATCTGGATCCTGTCGTTCGTCGCGCGGCGCACCGTTTCGGAAAGCAGCGCGTGGTGGCCGAAACCGTAGCACCAGTAGCCGACGCCCTCCGTGCAGTATCCGTCCTCCGTGTAGCCGAGATTCGACCGTTGGATGAATTTTTCCGCCGCAGCGAGGAACCACGCGCGTTCATCTTTTGACTGAATGTGCGTGAGTGCCGCACCGGTGACGCCTGCGAGACAGACTGCGTTCCAATTGTTGATGCCGCGGACCCACCAGAGCCGCGGTTTCCCCGTCTTAATGTGCGTGCGGAACGGAATGAAGCAGCGGAGTTCCAGCTGACGGTCCAGTTCCTTGCGGACGTCTTCGGAAAGACGGTCGCCGAGGATCTTGCCGATGGTCGCCAGATTCCACGCAATGTTGCTCGACGCCAGGTCAATATCGTAGCGTCCGTTGAAATTATCGAGACTGCGGTCATGTGCCGGAAGGACCCAACTGCGGTCCGCGAAAAACGCTTTCAGGTGTTCTTCGATCCGGGGAATGAAACGTCCCTGATTCTCGAAACACTCGGCAAGCACCGCGCGGTTCAGGCCCGAATTGCGCCGATTGTACGCATTCTGGTAGTTCGTTCGGTTGCCGTTCTGCGAGAACTGAAGGTAGAGTTCCTCCGGAACCACGGCGACCGGCGTCTTCATTTCTTTTTCGACGGTCGAAATCACCTTGCGGTATTGCGGTTTTTTGGAAAGTTCTTCCCAAAACGTACGGTCCGAGATGGACGGAAGGATACAGAAATCTTCCGAAAGCATCGGCGCAAGCTCTTTCGAACGCTGCCCAAGCTCTTCCAGAAGTCCAGGCTCCGGGATCGGGGCCGCGAATGTCTTCACCGCAAAAACCGTCACGGCAAAAAATGCTGCGAACGTGAACAAAATACTTTGGATCCAATGACGCATTGGTCTTTCCTTTCTCAATAAAAAATGGCGGGATGGTAAAGTTTACTTTTTATGTTTTTCAGTGCTTGATTTTTTTGCTTTTTTATCGATGGAAATTCAGTTTTCGAAAAAACAGTCCGGTTCCGGGCCGAGATAGTCTCCGGAAAGGGCGAATGCCCGCGCACGGGAACCGCCGCAGATGTGCCGGTCCTTGCACACACCGCAGATCCCATGATACTGGTCGGGATCCTGAAGCTGACTGAAAACCGGGTGTTTCTGGTACGTTTCGACGACGGAGACATTCGGGAACTGCCCGCACTCGACGGGAAGGAAACCTGCCGGGTAAATGATCCCGTTATGCGCGACGAACATGATGCCGCGGCCGTCGGTGATTCCCAGCGGTGCACGGCTGCCGTGACGGTGCGGAGCGCGATTCATGTTCGCGGCAAACTGGGAGTGACTTTTGGGAGCCGCAAGCGGATCGCCGCCGTGTTCGAGGACAAATCGGCGATAGAACGGGGCTTCCGTCGTCTTGACGCTGAAGGGTTTCGTCTGTGCGTGCGCCCAGAGCCGCTCAAAGACCTGGCGGTACTCTTCCGGAGCGATCCGCTGTTCCTCGATGCCGCGTCCGACCGGGACGAGGAAAAAGACGGACCACATTGCGATACCGCGGCTTTCGAGAAGGTCGGCGATCTGATCGACCTGCTGAAAATTCCGCTTCGTGATCGACGTGTTGATCTGAACAGGGAATTCTAACTCTGCGGCGAATCGGAGCATCTCCATCGTCTGCGCGAAACTTCCTTCAAAACCGCGGAAGGAATCGTGCGTTTCGGCATCCGCACCGTCCAGACTGATCCCAATGGCGGAAACGCCGGCTTCCTTGGCTTTTCGGAATGCATCGAACGTCGCCAGAGGCGTGGCGGAAGGCGTCAGTGCCGTCGTGATCCCCTTCGAGACCGCGTATTTCAAAAGGTCGAAAATGTCGGCGCGTTTCAGCGGGTCACCGCCCGTGAAGCACATATTCGGCTTCCTCGGAAAAGAGGCGACCTGATCGATGAGCAGTTTCGACTGTTCATGCGTGAGTTCGTCCGGAGCTGCATCGTGCTGGGCACTGGCGCGGCAGTGCTTGCACTGAAGATCGCATGCGCGGGTGACTTCATAGTAAAACATCAGGGGATTTGTGCGGAAATCCTCTGCGGTGTAGGGGGCCATTTTCATTTTTTTGCCTCTTTCCATAAAAAACAAATTCTCCTTCTTAATTTTACCCAAGGTCTCCCATTCTGTCAAGGGGCTGGACCTGGTTTTTTGACGAGGTTTTTGGGCGAGTCGGACAAAAATTTCCGGTTTTCGTGAAAAACTGTCCGGCTCTGGAGCGTATGTTCGAGTTTGGAGACCGTGTGTGGGACCGTGTGTGGGACCGTGTGTGGGACCGTGGGCGGTTTCTGGTGCTGATCCGGAAAAAATGGACGGCGTGTTTCTTTTTTTGCCCCCCTTGCGAAAAAATGCAAAATGTGGTAAAATATACGGCATTGAATTTTTGATTTTTTACTTCACGCATAAATTGAAAGGGATCCTCTCATGCCGATCACCGAAATCCTTTCCCGAAACGCACAGCTTTACGGAGACGAGGTCTGTCTTGTGGAACTGAATCCGGAGGACGACGAAAAACGCCGCGTCACGTGGAAAGAGTACGAGCTGATCGAGGATACCGCGAAAGATGGTTCCCGCCGTATGATGACGTGGAAGGAATTCGATGAAAAAGCGAACCGGTTCGCGAATCTTCTGCTCAGCCGCGGAGTGAAAAAGGGGGACAAAGTCGCGATTTTGCTGATGAACTGCCTTGAATGGCTTCCGATCTACTTCGGGATCCTTCGGACCGGTGCACTGGCTGTTCCGATGAACTTCCGCTACGCTTCTGATGAGATCAAGTACTGCCTCGGACTTTCCGAATCGACGACGCTGGTTTTCGGGCCGGAGTTCATTGGACGCGTTGAGGTGATCTGCGATCAGATCCCGCGCGTGAAGTACCTCTTCTACGTCGGCGAGAACTGTCCGACTTTCGCGGAAAGCTACGATCGGCTCATCACATACGCCTCGGCCGACACGCCGGATATTCCGCTTACGGATGAAGACGACGCGGCGATCTACTTTTCATCCGGAACGACCGGTTTCCCGAAGGCGATCCTGCACCCGCACCGGAGTCTCGTTTCTTCGTGCGTCACGGAGCAGAAGCACCACGGGCAGACGCGCGATGATGTTTTCCTCTGCATCCCGCCGCTCTACCATACGGGC
>CAZRGJ010000063.1:0-10776 GCA_964599445.1 uncultured Planctomycetaceae bacterium
TTGGAATTTTTGTATCATCGCGTTGGGAAATTCGGTGTTTTTCGAGGTTGCCGAGTGTTATATTTTGACAGAAAAAAGTTTGAGAAATTTAAAATTTTCGGAAAATTTTTGGAATTTTCTCAATTTTTGGAAATTTTATCCGACACACCGCCGCGGCTCATGGAAAAAAGAGTCTGAAATATTCAGTCCCCGCTTCAGGTGCGACTTTCTGTTTTCTTTCTGTTTCCTTTCTATGTTTCTTTGTGAAGACCCGTGCTCTCAGTGGTAAACAAAAGTCCGCAGGGGGACCGAGTTTCCCGGATATTCAGGCATGGAGGGTGGGATTCAAGATGTTCAGGGAAAATTTCGATATTCTGGAAATCAGTGTTGATCGGTAGTTCATAAATTAAGGGAGATTTTCATGGGTTTGAATCCGGCGCAGGCAGAGGCCGTCCATACGCTGCAGGGTCCGCTGCTCGTTTTGGCGGGAGCAGGGTCCGGGAAAACGCGCGTCGTGACGATGCGCATTGCAGAACTGATCCGAAGCGGGATCGCTCCGGACAGGATCCTTGCCGTGACGTTCACGAATAAAGCCGCCGCCGAAATGCGCGAGCGTGTGCTTCAGATCCTTTTTCCCAACTCGCGCCCGCCGAAAAACATGCCGGTCCCGCTCGTCGCGACGTTCCACTCCCTCTGCGTCCAGATCCTCCGGCGGCACATCACGAAACTCGGTTACCCGGAACAGTTTGCCATCTACGACCGAAACGATCAGGAAAGCCTCGCGAAACGGGTCCTGAACGACATCGCGACGAATCTCGCAAATCTCCGTCCCGGCGATTTCATCAACATCATCAGCCGCTGGAAGACGCAGGCCATTCGACCGCACGAAGCAGACCGGCACGCTGAGAATGACCGGGAGTACCTCGCCGCCAGCATCTATCGACGGTACCAGACCGCCCTGAAAGCGTGCGGAGCTGTGGATTTCGACGACATTCTGCTTCTGGTGGAAGACCTTCTGCGCGACTTCCCGGACGTTCTTGAAGCGGAAAGAGGGCTTTTCGACCACATTCTCGTCGATGAGTACCAGGACACGAACCAGACGCAGTACCGCATCATCCGCGCGTTGGCACTTGGGCACCGGAATCTGTGCGTCGTGGGGGATGACGACCAGTCGATCTACGCATGGCGCGGTGCGGAAGTGACGCACATTCTCCGCTTTCAGCGCGACTGGACAGACGCAAAGGTCGTGAAGCTCGAAACGAACTACCGTTCCACCCACGAGATCATCCAGTGGGCCAACCGTGTCGTGGCGTTCAATCGTCAGCGTCATCCCAAGACCCTCCGCGCCACGGTCTCCGGCGAAACTCCGCGTATCCTCCAATGCCCCGACCCTGACGAAGAGGCACAGATCGTCGTCTCGGAGATCCGCCGCCGTATCCAGCTCCGGATCCGGAAGCCGAACGACATCGCTGTCCTTTTCCGTACGAATGAACAGTCGCGGCTTTTCGAAGTGGAATTCAAACGGCAGAATGTTCCGTACACGCTCATCGGCAGTATGTCGTTCTTCGACCGAAAGGAAGTACGCGACCTGCTCGCCTACCTGCGCGTCATCCTGAATCCGCGGGATGAAGTCTCGCTTCTGCGTGCCGTCAACACACCGCCGCGCGGGATCGGACAGACGACCATGATCCACTGCATGGAGATCGCACTGGCGCAAAAAAAGACGCTCTGGGAGCCGCTTGGAGATACCGGGACGCTCCAGAATGCGAAGATCCCCGCCAAAGCCGTCACCGCGATCGGAGAGTTCCGCCAAATGGTTCGGACGCTTCAGCTCCAGGCCCGGCAAATGCCTGTTGATGAATTGATCCGGACACTCATCGACACCATTCAGTACCGCTCGGAGATCGACCGGCTCAACGAAAAACCGAATGACCGCGAGATGCGGTGGAATCTCGTAGAAGAATTCGTGAACTCCGCAGCCTCGTTCGTGCAGAAAGAGGAAAAACCGCGACTTTCGTCCTTCGTCCAGCAGCTTTCGCTCATGGACCGGGACGACTCGGGAAGCGAAAAGGAAGAGCAGCTCAAGAATGGTGCCGTCATCCTCATGACGCTCCATGCCGCGAAAGGTCTCGAGTTCCCCGAAGTGTACATGGTGGGGATGGAAGAGGGTTTTCTCCCGCACAGAAAATCGATCGCCGACCCCTTCCACGATAATGTGGCCGAGGAACGGCGGCTCTGCTACGTCGGCATGACGCGCGCAAAGGAACGCCTTACCCTCTCGCTGGCACTTCAGCGAATGAAATGGGGCAAAAACCGCGACACGCTCCCCAGCCGATTCCTCTTCGAAATGACCGGCCGCGCCGACAATCCAGCCTACGCCAAAGTACTGCGTGAATCCGGAAGCACCTTCACCGGACGGGATTGACCGCGGTGGGCGATGGCGTAGAACCCGCGGCTCGATGGCTGCTCCGTTTTTAGAGTGCGCGTCCACACTTTCAGCCTCCCCTTTTAGGGGAGGGAGACCGCCGAAGACGGTGGAAGGGGTTCGGGCCTTTTTTTACGGACTTGGGATTTCCGAAAGGTCCACCAAACCACCCCGCAGACCTTCGGTCTGCCCCCCTTTAGAAGGAGGGGTCTTGTGTGTGCGGCTCGCGGCCTCCTGAGAGGAGAGGCTTCTTGCGTGTACAGCTCGCGGTCTAGTGACCAACGGGACTAGTCGGCCAGTCAGCGGAGTGCGTTTCGGAGGTCAAAAAGGAGGCTCAGGATCGGTTCAGGATGGCGCAGGTAGCCGCCGTTGAAGAGTTCACGCAAAAGGAGTCCCGGACGCGAAACCGACGCTCTGCGAGCCTCGAAATGGCGTTTATGGCGTCTCAGGGAACACTGAAAGTGCTCCAGCCGCTCCGCATATCCGGATCCTTTCATCGCGGAAGCTTGAAGTTCTTTTTCGGTAAACGCCTCAAGCGAGTCGATGAGCGTCGGGTGCTGCGTGTCGAGCGTCTCCAAAAATGCATTGAAGTACCGCCAGCGCGACGGATTCCGGCGCAGATATTCGACCGTCGGTGCCGTCGAATGATTCTGTCCGTGAAGACGATACGAGATCAGCGGTTCCGGAATGAACCGGATCTCCGAGATCAGCGCAAGCGTCAGATAAAACCAGACATCATGGCACGCAATTCCATCCGGGATCGGCAGGATCCGCGACAGAAATGACCGCCGAACCGCCATCGTACAGCCTGTCCAAAGCTCCATCTTCACGTCGTCTGGAAAGAAAAAACGCCAGAAATCGTGAAGGTGCATCCGCTCGACGAATTCACGCAGACGCATTCCCTGCGCCCGCCCTTCCGCGTCGATCAACTCGGCATCCGATGAGATCAGCCCCAACTCCGGCTCCTTCGCAAACCGGTTCCGGATCACTTCGACCCGGTTCGGCATCCAAAGATCATCGTGGTCCGCCAGAAGGATCACCTCCCGACTACACAGGGAAACTGCCCGCTCAAAGTTTTTCGTGTACCCAAGATTCTCTACGTTCCGAAAGATCTTCACCTCAAACGGCACGGAACGCTTCCAGCTCTCAAGGACCTCCAGCGTCTCATCCTGCGAGCCGTCATCGCACACGACGACTTCATCCGGAAGGACCGTCTGTCCGGCGATCGTTTCCAGCTCCATCGGCAGAAAACGCGCACTGTTGAACGTACAGACCGCCGCAGAAACCCCAAGTTCTAAAGAAACGTTTTTTTCAGAATCGCACATTTTCACGCATCATCCTGACTGCACAAATCCGAATACTCAAGAAATACCAAAAGGTTCAGTGCCCACGACACGGCACTGAACTCACGACAGACCCGTCGGTCATGCTTCAGGTCTCAGACCACAGTCGGCCCGGCTCAGTTGGGCGCGATCATACAGGAAATGCGTTTTCCCTGCTTGGTCGGTTTCCCGTCAGTTTTTCCGAACGGCGCAAGCAGATCGATCACCTGCTTCATCATGCGCTCGCCTTCCTGAATGTGGGCCATTTCACGACCGCGGAAAAGAATGGAAACGAGCACTTTGTCTTTCTTTTCCAGGAATCCCTTCGCAGCATTCACCTTCACCATGACGTCATTGTCGCCGGTACCAGGTCGGAGACGGATCTCCTTGACCTTGACGACATGCGGAGTGGATTTGCTCTGCTTCTTCGCCATCTGGTATTTGTATTTGCCGTAATCCATGATGCGGCAAACCGGCGCTTTCTCGTTCTGCGCGACTTCGACCAGATCCAGTCCGGCTTCCTGCGCGATTTCGAGCGCCTTACGAATGTTCATGATTCCCAGCTGTTCCCCCGCTTCATTGATGACACGCACCTCACGTGCACGGATCTGCTCATTGATGCGCTGCTGATTTTTGTTGTCCGCGGGATTTTTCCGTAAATTCATTCGTTAAATTTCTCCTGTCGTGTTTGCATTTGGAGGCACCTTTGCCCCACAAAAAATACTATGTCCATAGTATTTCCTGTTTTCGTCTTTTCGTCAAGCCCCCGGGAAGTAAAATTCCCCAAAAAAACGGAATTTTTTCAAAATATTTTCCCAAAATTCCGATTTTCCATCCATTCCGGACGAAACTTTTCCTCGAATGCCGGATCTTCCGGGCCTCCGATCCTTTTTCCGTCCGGCTCAAACGTGTTCCAGCTCGATCTGGAGTTCCGGAAGTTTCAGAATCGCGACCGACGGAGCCGCCGTCCGATGCAATGCGCCCGGATTCAGGAGCCGCGTTTCTCCCTGGATCATCCAGTGGAATTCATGCGTGTGTCCGGTACAGATCAGATCGAAACGCCCTGACGCAAGGAGTTCCCCAAACGTACGCCAGTCATGTCCGTGGAGAAACGCGATCTTTTTTCCCTCGCGCTCGATCGTGCCGAGGTATTCCCAGCAGGTCTGCCCGGCCTTCAAGACGGCCTGACGGATCGCACCGGCAGAGTCCGTGTTTCCAAAGACGAAATGGCAGGGAACCTCTGCCAGAAGGTCCACGACCTCCGCGCTTCCGACGTCGCCACAATGGATGATCTCCGAAACGCCGTGAAGTCGAAAAAGATCCATCGCCCGTTTCGTATTTTCCAGATTGCCGTGCGTGTCGCTCAAAACTCCGATCTTCACCGTCTTTCCTCCTGTTTTGCCCAAAACAAACTCTTCCCAAATGAAAAAAGAGAGACAGACCGAAGTCCGCCTCTCCTTTTCCGGATTCGAAGAACTAGTTCGTTCCTCCGCTATTCATTCCGCTTCCCTGATCGTAGGAATTGCCTTCACCCGTCACGTAGTTGAAGACGGTGACCTTCCCGATGCTGGAGAAGGACGGAGCGACCGAGATGCGGACGTAGCGGCGGTCGGCCGACACGACACCCGTCGCGCCGTAGGTGGCACCCGGTTTCAGGGTCCAAATGACAGGCATATAGCCGACGGCGTCGTTCTGGAGGAATCCCCACGGATTGGAGGAATCCGAAGAACTGTAGCTCGCCATGGCGTGCTGGTCGATGTTCTGGAAGAGTTTCTGCGCAACGACGGCATCGCGGGCTTCCGCGACCGCGTTCTGGATCTCGGCCTGCTCGAGGGATTCCGTACGGCGTCCTTCGTCAAGCGCGAATTCCACGCAGCATGCATCGTTTTCAAGCGGGACGGCCATCTTGATGGTCTTCGCTTCACCGGTCCCGTAGTGGATCGTGCCTTCGACGATGACTTTGTTTCCGGTCACGTCACCCCAGATGCGCTTCGCGAAAACGCGATACGTTCCGGAGAAACCTTTCGAGCAGATGTAGGACTCTTCCGCTTTGCTGGAAGCATCCCGACCTTCGGCTTTCGTGAAACCGTCGGCAGCGATGAAACCGCCGCCGGCACTGCGCTGATTGCGCATCGAGCAGAGGGAGCCGTTCGGTTCTTCGACGAACAGATCGACGTCTGCGTCACCCGTCCAGGAAACTTTCACGACACAATCGCGCTGAAGGGCTTTTTCCATCGCCTGGGCGAACTCGCCGGCTTCGTCAACTTTACCTTCGGCTTCGAGACGCACTTTGACGGCTTTCGCGCACAGGAGGGCATTTTCCCAATCCGGTTTGCGGTCCGCGGGGACTTCGAGTTTCAGCAGACCGAGGGAGGCCCACTTGACCATTTCCACGTCGTCCACGTCCGGACGGCGGGCGAGATTCAACGCAAAGACGAACGGAGCCGGTTCATTCGGGAAAAGGCTTCCGAGCTGCTGGAAGATGGCCAGCGCACGCTGCGTGTAGCCGAGGTCCTGCATGAAGGTGCCGATCAGGAGCATCTGGTTGGGATCTTCACAGAATTCTAGAGCGGAGAGGTACGCGCGTTCGACTTCCGCTTCGGAACGGCCGTCCATCACCATGGCGATGGCGAGCGTCTCGTACATCCAGGGCTGGATCTGGTTGTTCAGGATCGCGGCCTGGAGTACCGTAATGATCTCACCGTAGCGTTTCTCTTTTTTAAGGAGACGCACGACTTCACGGACCATCGCCCGGCTTTCTTCGATTTTGGCCTGGTCTTCAACTTCGGTCATTTTTTTGAAGTAGCGGTTCCATTTTTCGGGGGACGCTTTCTTCACGGACTTTTTGGAGGATTCGGCTTTCTTCGCAGGACGGACTTCTTCTTTTGCGTTGAAGAAAGCACCGCCGGTCGCTTTATTGATGGCCGCAGCACGTTTGAGGGCTTCTCCGGAGTTCATGAAGCCGCCCATGCCGCCGCCCATGCCTCCCATGCCACCCATACCTCCCATGACGCCCATACCGCCGGCACCACCCATCATGCCGCCGAAGCCGCCGCCCATGCCGCCCATGTTGCTGTTGTTTCCGAGCATTCCGCCACCCATACCGCCGTTCATCGGAGGCAGGTTCTGGATCGGGATGACGAGGTCAGCGACCGGATACACGCGGGTGGACTGGCTTTCTTCCGCACGGGACTGGGTAGTGATCTTGAGGACTTCGTCTTCCACGACGAACATCATGCCGTTGCTCGAGAGCATCAGACGCAGCGCAGCGCCGAGGGAGATGCCGTGAACATCCAGCGTGATCTGGAGTTCAGAGTCAAGACCTTCTTCTTCAAGGGCCGCCACGTCGAGCTGGATCTCGATGTTGTGCTGTTCCTTGAGTTTTTCGATGACTTCCGGCAGCGGGGTCTCAACTTCGCTGATCTGCGTGGATTCTTTCACGGCTTCCATCAGCTGTTTTTCGACCGGACTGCGCTGGGCAAGGTCCATCGAGGAGTACTTCGCAACACGGCGTTCCGTCAGACGCTTCCAAACTTCGGAATCGGGGTAGACGATCGGCGGGTCATCCGGGAACGGAATGTTGCCGATCTCAGCCTGATGCAGTGCATCGACGAAACCTTTCTGGCGGAGGACGGCGATCTGGCGGTTGCGTTCCACATATCCGCGATGGCGGGCCGTCATCGTACCGGCGATCGCCGCGATGTTTTCCGGATCCTTTTCGAGGACTGCGGCAGCCGCGGATTCTTCCGCCTGACGATATTTGCCTTCTTCCATGAGCGCGTCGAAACGGCGCATCATTTTCTTCATGTTTTCTTCGTCGGTCTTCGCATTGTCCAGAGCGATCTGGCGTTCACGCATTTCCGTCAGACGGGCGCGGTCTTCGGCCTTTTTGATACTCTGTTCTTCTTTGCGGGCCTTGGCTTCACGGATGGAAGACTGGATCTGCTTGGTGAGCGTATCCTGCGCTTCTGCCGGGAGACCGACCGATTCGATCGTCGCGAGCTGGACCATGAGGATCTCAATGGCAGAGTCCGGATTGTCGGACATCATCTGCCGTGCGCTGGAGATCGCTTCCTGGACCATGATACGCTGACGCTGGGTGTTCACGTCTTCCGCACGGCCTTCATCCACGAGACTCGGTCCGGCATCCTGGTAGGTGATCTCGCCGCCTTCCAGTTTCTCGGCGACCTGTTCGCAGAGACCGGAAATGTACTGCACGTTCGGATGATTCGGCGCAAGGACTTTCGCCTTTTCAACCATCTGGACGGCGTTTTTCATGTTTTCTTCAAACGCTTTGCGCTGATCGTCCGTCATGCTGTTCATGTCGCTTTCTTCGAGCGTCTTGAGCAGTTCGCTCGCTGCGGCAAGCATGAAATCGACGTTCTGGTTCACGTTGAACATGACGTTCTCAACGTCCGACCATTTTTCCAGCGGGAGCCAGCGGCTGGACTTTTCGACGTCCTGGACCATGTCCGCAATACTCGTGCCGGGGATCGTTTCCGGAGCGAATTCCACGTCCACTTCCGTTCCGTCACTGACGGTGAACTTGATGGAAGCAGCCGTCATCCCTTTTTTCGCTTTCCCGATCATGATGGACTCGCGGTCGGAGCGCATCGGGGGGACGGTTTTCGGATAGAGGGAATCGAAATTATGTTCCGGATCGCCCATGACCCAGCCGACTTTCCGACGGATCATGGCGGGAAGTTCCGCGAAGCTGCTGTCGCCGGTCGTGACGACATTACCGCCGGTCTTCGCAGCGAGGGTCTTCAGGACGACCATGTCGACGTCCGGCCCCACGGCCACGGAATGGACGGAGATGCGGTCTTTCGCGAACTGGTCAGCCACTTTCGTGAAGGATTCCAGCGACATGAGTTTCGCACGGCTGCGTCCCTGTCCGATGAAGACGATGACGCGCTCGGAATCCGCCGTCGTATCAAAACTGCCGGAGGCGGCCGTCAGAACGCGTTCCAGATCCACGGCACCCAGCGGCGTGTAGCTCTGAAGTTTCGCGACTGCCTGCGCGACATCTTCCGTACCTGGAGCGGAGAACGCATTCGTCAGGCGGACAGCCTGCGTATCCACCGCGAAAATGCTCACGCGGTCTGCGGGGCTGAGGCTTTCCAGAAGCGTCGAGACCGCCATGACCTGATCGTCACGGAAACTGCCGTTCATGGAGGCCGAGGTATCGCAGAGGATGACGAGATCCACACTCGCGGCCTGTTTTTCCATAATCGGAGGAATCGACAGGGCGAAATAATCCGCGTCCTCGCTGGAGTTTACCTGTAGTTTCGGTTCTGCAGCGTTACCGACCGCAACGTCCTGCACGATGACTTCTCCAACCACCGCCGTGTCGCTGACCGGGACCGCGATCGGTGCATTTTGTGCATTCGCAAGGCCCCACGCATTCACCAGCAAGGTGCCGAGAACCAGTGAAAAAATCTGTTTTGTCATAGTTTACTCTCCAAAGAAAGCAACAGTCCTCTGAATTATGGTCTCCAAATATCCTTCACTCCAGGAAATCCGGGCAAGCCACTGTTTCGTTTCTGTTTTGGTTTCTCTAATTTGTACGTTCAGCCGCCGCAGGAGATCTTCGTCCCCGAACAGCAGGAGATCTTCTGTCCCTGTGCTGCGGAATGACCGGCACAGGAACGGACCGTACGGCAGCGGTACATTTTCTCTTTCACGAGGCAGAGGCAGGAGATCCTGTCCCCATTTTCCTCCTCCGAAAACCGTCCAGGATCCCTATACGGCATTGTGCCGGCACAGAATGGTCTGACGGTGCGTTTTCGTGAAATCTGAAAATAAAATGATTCCATTCGACAAAATCGGCCTTTTTGCGAGACAATCTGACAAAATTTATTGATTCTGTCATAATCCGCACGAACCGCACAATCGGAAACCGATCCGGATGGAAATTTTACCGTTTACGGAAGAAGATCCGTCCTTTCCGGGAAAAACGCTCACCGTTTCCGGGGGGGAACACTCACCGTTCGCCGTTGAGCGGGCAGGTCGCCAGCGTCGTATACGAGGAACCGGAGCGGGCCATATGGCTGGCGAAGACCGTGACGTGGCGGATGAACGATTTACCGAGGTCGATCTTTTCGTACTGCGCCAGCAGCGCACTGAAGTCCGTGAGTGCGGCATTAGCCCGCTTGAGCCGTCCGAGCGTCACGTGCGGGGTGAACGGTTTCAGTTCCCGCGGAAAACCGGCGGCCTGCATCGCTTCATCGACACGCCGGGCCAGTTCCGTGATCTCTTCCCGCCCTTCATTCACGCCGACCCAGACCGTACGGGGTTTTTCGATGGACGGAAACGCTCCGGTGCCGCAGAGTCCCAGCGTAAACGGCGGAAAATCACGCACTGCCCGTTGAATGCGGAGGCAGATGTCGTTCACTTCTTCGTTCGGGATCTCGTCCAGAAACTTCAGCGTCACGTGGAATTTGTGCGGCTGCTCCCATTTGATGTCTGCGCCGGGTTCCATCAGTTTCCGGGCAAAATTTCCGGTCTGCGCGCGCGATTTGTCGCCGATCTCGACGCCGATGAATGTGCGTATTTTAAAATCCATGTCTTCCTTTACTTCTCGATCATGCCTGACGGAGCGTTTCCCTGGAAATGCCAAAACTCCCACATTCCCCATCCCGAAAGTTTCCCGGACCGCAAAAAAGCGCATTTTCGGAAGATCCAACGGTACAAATCGGAGAAAAATTCGATTTTTTCGGAAATTTTCGCTTTTTTTCCGGCAGGGTCACTGGGAAAAAATCACATTTCCGGCTATACTGTAGGAAACGGTCCATGCGTTGCGGAGGGGATCGCCTCCCGCCGTGAATCAACTTTCCCATTAGTGTCGCATTTTTTTCGCTTTGCGTCAACGGGGTAGACGCCTTTCCGGCGTAAAAAAATGGAAAAAATTTTGGAAATTTCCGATTTTTGGGATTTTTTCGATTTTTCATCCGCGAAAATTCCGTTTCCGACCCCTTTCAGACGCATTCACCTTCCTTTATTTTCAGGATTTTCAAATGGCCATCATCGTCACGTGCCCAGGCTGTCATA
>CAZRGJ010000064.1:0-10773 GCA_964599445.1 uncultured Planctomycetaceae bacterium
AATCAGAGGGTGCGCTCGGCGATCAGTTCCTGGATCAGGCCCGTGATGCCTTCTTCCGTCGGTTCGACAGCCGTGAAGCCTTCCTTCGTCAGGACAATGGACTCCACACGGAAGACCTTCGTCGGAGAACCCGCCAGACCGCAGCGGTTCAGATCCGCATTGATGTCATCCAGCGTCCACTGTTCGAGAAGAAGACCTTTCGCCTTCAGTTCTTCCGCCTTTTCGGGAGTCACTTCGGCCGGAACGGCGGCGTGTTTGTTGCGCATGACTTTTTTCGCAGCAAACGGACGCGGCGCATTCGCGGTCTCGATGACCGTCAGCAGAGCAGGAAGCTGAACTTCCACGATCTCAAAACCGTTTCCAATATTGCGGCGGATCCGGGCCGTTTTCGTATCGCCGTATTTCACGTCGACGACATCTTCCAGATACGTCACCTGCGGGATCTCAAGTTTCTCCGCGATCTGCGGGCCAGTCTGAGCCGTATCGCCGTCGATCGCCTGACGGCCGCAAAGAACGAAATCGTAATTTCCGATCGTACGGACAGCCTGAGACAAAATGTAGCTCGTCGCGAGCGTATCGCTTGCCGCAGCACGACGGTCCGTCAAAAGGATCGCACGGTCCGCGCCGCGATAAAGGCACGCACGCAGAACATCCGCAGCCTTCGGGGGCCCCATCGTCACCACCGTCACGGTTCCGCCGAACCGGTCGCGGATCTCAAGGGCGGTTTCCAAGGCGTGAAGGTCTTCCGGGTTGAAGATCGTCGGGAGAGCCGATCGGTTCACTGTCCCTTCCGGCGTCATCGCATCCGAAGTCACGTTCGCCGTATCGGGTACCTGTTTGACACAAACTATCGAATTAAATCCCACGGAAATTACTCCATTTCTACTTTCGTTAAAGTTTACACAATATTTCCATTTCGTGTATTTTAGCACATTTTGACGGTTTCGTCAAGACTATACGCAAAACGACATTTCTTCATTAGTTTCGGCAAAATTTCACACAAAACTAAAATTTTTTTGGTTTTTATTTCTGTTTTGGGACTAATTGACGTTTTTTTCCGGTAAAAAATTTGGCTCTTCCGGCAATTACATACCGAACCGGATCCGATTTGACCGCTGAGTACACCGATGAGACACTGAAACACACAAAAAAAGAAGGGGAAGCTCCCAAAACGAAATTCACTGGGAAATGCGAAAAGCCCCCCGTTGAAAATTTAAACGTTCCGGATACAATGAAAGAAAATTTGAATTTCCATCCTCTTATATTTAAAGGAATCCGTATGCGAAAATTTTTGATGAAATTCAGCGCAGTCGTCAGCCTCCTGCTTTTTACCTGTCTTTCCCTGCAGGCAGAAGCTCCCCAGTTGAAAAAAAATGAAAGTTTCCGTCCCGGCGAAGTCTGGCTCGATGGATCCGGAGTTCCGATCAATGCGCACGGCGGCGGGATCCTCTTTCATGAAGGACGCTACTATTGGTTCGGCGAGCACAAAATCGAAGGGGAAGCCGGGAATCTTGCGCAGGTCGGCGTGCACTGTTATTCCTCGGCGGATCTCTACAATTGGCGGGATGAAGGCATCGCACTGAAAGTCTCCGAAAATCCGCGCTCCGACATCGCGAAAGGCTGCATTCTGGAGCGTCCCAAAGTCATTTACTGCGCCAAAACGAAATCTTTCGTCATGTGGTTCCATCTCGAAGTCGGGCAGGACTACACCTCGGCACGCAGCGGGGTCGCGGTCGCCAAAAACATCACGGGACCGTATCGTTTCATCGAATCGAAACGCATCAACGCTGGTTTCTGGCCGATGAATGTTTTCGGACGATTCAAGGAACCGCTGCGTCCGGAAGAAAAAGAGTACCTCAGCGGCATCAAAATGTACGGAGGCCCGGTCGACGGCTACCCGCTCGACATGATCTACCGCCGCGACTTCTTCGATGGGCAAATGGCGCGCGACATGACGCTTTTCGTAGACGACGACGGAACGGCATACCATATTTACTCCTCGGAAGAAAACGGCACGCTGCACATCGCGCAGCTTTCCGACGACTACCTGTCGCACACCGGATTCTGGGTCCGTGCCTTCCCGGGAAAATTCAACGAAGCCCCCGCTATCTTTAAAAAAGACGGAAAATACTATCTCTTCACCTCCGGATGCACCGGCTGGGCACCCAATGCGGCTCGGCTGGCGGTCGCGGATTCTCTGACGGGCGAGTGGACAGAACTTGGGAATCCATGCCGCGGGACCGATGAAGAAAAGTCGCTGACCTTCCGCTCGCAGAGTACGTACGTTCTCCCGGTCGTTGGAAAACCCGGCACGTTCATCTTCATGGCAGACCGATGGAATCCGAAAAACGCCATCGACGGACGGTACGTCTGGCTCCCCGTCCTTTTCGACACGGACGGTACCCCGTATCTGGAATGGCAGGATGAATGGAAATATTGAACCGGAAGAAGAACCGGAACGGAATCAGAAACGTGAGTTTCCTTCACCGGAAATTCACGTTTTTTCTTCCAAAAGCCTTGAAATCCGCAAAAAATTCAAAATTTCAGGCTTCACTTTAGAAAAAATTAAAAAATTTTTCCAAAATCCAGAATTTCTTCAAAAGAAAGCGCATCTCTGCTATCTTCACTCCCATTTTATCCATTTTCACATTTTCTTATTCAAACCATCAAAAAAAACATTTCAAGACTCTCAAATATCCCAAACAAACGGCAAAACAAGCAAAATACACAAACTTTTCTAGTTTTAACGATTCACAAGAAAAGAAAAACTTTTCCAATTTTTCAAGATTTAACCCCGCTCTGGTCGATAAAAGAAAGAGAGAGTTTCCAGAGTGCATGGATTGCGTAGATCCATCCATAAAAACCTGGAGCCCCCGAATTTTAATTGACTTCCCCATTAAGCTCAATTAGGACAAGGTAAAATGAAACGAATCAATTTCCAAAAACTTTCCGCCCGGCTTTGTGCAGGGGCACTCCTGCTCGGAATAGTGATTCCGATGACGGGATGCAATCCGCAGATGCCGCTTTACCTCGGAAAGCACAACGCCCCGCTTCCGGTGGATCCATACCTCGATATGGCGACTCAGATCGAGTATCCGGACACGGAAACGGAGACGATCGAAGAAGTCAAAGGTGCGCAGGCGCCTCTGACGATCAACAATTCCAAAGGCAAGGAGATCGTCAACATTTCGCTTGAAGAAGCGATCCGCTGCGGTCTCTACAATAGCACGGTCATTCGCAATCTGGGAGGGATCTCCTACGGCGCGAACGGCTCGAGCGGCCAGCCTTCCGCTCTGACGACGAATCCGTCCAGTGCCTCGACGATCTACAATCCGGCCATCACGGAAACCGACGGCCGTTACGGTGTCGAAGCGGTCCTCGCGGATTTCGATACCCAGTGGTCCAGTTCCCTGACGTTCCAGGACAATCGGTCCGTGGAAAACCTGGCGAGCAACGGACGTCTGGCCCGTCTGAAGACCCGCGGAAGTTCCTTCTCCACCCAGCTGCAGAAAACCAACGCCACGGGCGGTACGTGGACGACCCGCCTCACGTCCGACTACACGTGGTCCAATTCTTCCTCGCTGGCCGTGGATGGATACTATAATGTGGGCCTCGAAACGGAATTCCGCCAGCCTTTGCTTCGCGGAGCAGGCACGCAGTTCAACCGCATCGCCGGTCCCGGTGCACTGCCCGGTTTCTACAACGGCGTGATGATCGCCCGTCTTCGCACAGACCTCTCGCTGGTCGACTTTGAATCCTCCGTCCGCAATCTGGCGGTGGACATCGAACGCGCGTACTGGGAACTGTACTTCGCATACCGACGTCTCGACTCGGTCGTCGCCGGCAGAAACAAGGCACTGGAGACCTGGCGTCAGGCACAGGCGAAATACGAATCCGGCTACCGCGGCGGTTCGGCTCAGGAACGTGCCCAGGCGCAGCAGCAGTACTTCATGTTCAAGGGTTCTGTCGAATCCGCGCTGGATGCCCTCTACAAAGCTGAAGCCAACTTCCGCTACATCATCGGTCTGACGAGTGCCGACGGCCGTCTGTTCCGTCCGAGCGATGAACCAAGCGTCGCGAAGATCACGTTCGACTGGAACGAAGTCCACTGCGAAAGCATGAGCCGCAATATCGAACTGCGCCGTCAGAAGTGGGTCATTAAGCAGTCCGAACTGGAACTGCTCGCCTCGAAGAACTTCCTTCTCCCGACCCTCGATCTGGTGGGACGCGGAAGTGTCGGCGGCGCGAATGAACACTACTGGGACGTCAACGGCGGAAGCAACAGTGCGATGGGCCAGATGACGCATGACGGTCTCTGGAGCGGTTTGATCGGCGCAGAATTCACCGTCCCGATCGGATTCCGCCGCGAACGCTCTGCCGTACGCAACGCAGAACTGGTCCTGGCCCGCAACCGCGCGCTCCTTCAGGAACAGGAACTGGAAGTCACCCACCGTCTGGCACACGCCGTCCGCGACCTCGAAGACAACTACGTCCTGGCGCAGACCTACTTCAACCGCCGTGTCGCGGCCCAGAAGGAAGTCGAAGCGACGAGTGCCGCCTATGAAACCGGAAGCATCACGCTGAACATCCTCCTCGACGCCCAGCGCCGTCTGGCCGAGGCCGAGATCGACTTCTTCCGCGCAGTCATCGACTACAATCTGGCGATCGTGGACATCCACACGCAGAAAGGCTCGCTGCTCGAATACGACGGCATCACGCTGACCGAAGGCCCGTGGGCATCCAAAGCATACTTCGACGCTCAGAAACGTGCCCGGATCCGTGAAAAAGGCCGCTACATGAACTACGGCTTCACCCGTCCGAACGTGATCTCCGAAGGCGCCTACCGCCAGCACACCGGTCTGGTCGATCCGGCAGCACTCCGGAAACAGATGGAAGAGCACTTCTCCAACGCAGGAACCGTCCCGCAGGCTCAGGGAATGCAGCCGCAGGGAACGCTGGAAGTCATCCCGACGCCGGCTCCGAATGGTCAGTCGATCCTCAGCCCGGCACCGGCCGCCTCGATGGAAGTCATTCCGACGCCGGCTCCGCGCCAGGTCACGAGTACCGGGATCACGCAGACCAGCTACATCGATCCGACGAACGTCGCGGTCGGCCCGGTCCCCGGAGAAGTCGGGAGCAAGACCTTCCTGAAACTCAAGAAATAAACCGGATCTGAATCAGATCGGAATCGTACTCTGCCTTGCAGAGCTTAATGGGAGAAAATCCGCCGGAAAACCTTCGGCGGATTTTTTTGGTTCATCATGCAGCCCTCGCAGCTCCTGCCGCTACAAAAACAAAAACAAAAAGATCAAAAAGTTTTTGAAGGGAGAGTCTGAGAGGGAAACAATTTTCAAAATGTTTCCCTCTCACGGCCGCCGTCTCTTCACGGGCAGCCAGGCTCTCGGAGAGTGCCATCGCGCGTGGGACCTTCAGCCGAAAAACTCCACCACGGAATCCGCAGAAGCACACTGACACAAGAACATCAAAAAGTTCTTGAAGGCGGCGAGCCGCGGCGGGCGATAACGCTTCCGCGCACAGACACGTCCCCGTTCCCGTTGGTCACTGGTGCGGACGTGCACACAAAAAGCCCCTCCCAAGAGGGGTGGCAGACCGGAGGTCTGACGGGGTGGTTAGGGGGACCTTTCGGAAACCTCAAGTCCGTAAAAAACGCCGCGAAACCCTTCCACCGTCTTCGACGGTCCCCCTCATCTCAGGAGGCCGCGAGCTTCGGCGGGCACACTGCGCTCAAAGGATCTGGCAAACTTCTTTCAGGCGGTTTGCCAGCTCATACGCAAGTTTCCGGATCTCCCAGAGGTCCGCGTTTGGATCGTTTCGGAATTTCTCGACCTTCGCGGTCGGCAGGTCACACATGGGGACCAGCTCGCAGGCTTCCAGAAGGTTGGCAGCCACTTCGCAGGCGTCGAGCAGCTTTTTCTTGTCGCTGCGGCGATAGTCAAAAGCATCCGACGTGTACTCTTTCAGAGCTTCCTCGATCTGCGCGATGGCGCGGTCCGCTTTTCCTTCACGATTCGGATTCGGCGGAATGACGGACTCTCCCCGGTTGCGGAAACAGCCGAACATGGCGGCGATGGTCCCTGCGTCGCGAATGGTGCCGTCCTCATAGAAAATACCGTGCTCGTCGATGCAGCGTCCGTGGATCATCAGCTCAAACAAGACCCAGCCCATCTGGTACTCATGGCAGTACTGAAGGACCATTTCGTACGGATTGGCACGTGCGAGGCACCCCATTTCCGTATTGATGACGGGCTTTCCGAGCTTTTCGCCCCATTCCTTCGCTTTGTCGAAATTGGCGCGGATACGTTCCCGGCAGTCACTGTAGTCGTGGAAGGAAATGACGTCCAGCATCTTCGCCGTCGATTCCTCGATCTCAAACGCCGTCGTGTATCCAACCGTCAAAAGCGCGTCCGGCGCAAGTTTCGCGACCAGCTCGATCTCACGGCGCAGGAACGCCCACGTCTCGGCTTTCCGCGCTTCACGTTCTTCCTGAGGAGCCTGGCTGATGTACTTATTGCAAAGCGGCTCGTTCATTAAGTCGAACATCAAAAGTCCCGGTTCGTCTTTCAGCGCATTCACAAACGCCGCCGCGTAGGCATCCGCGGCCGCGTACGCTTCCGGTTTGATCGTTTCGGGATTCAGCATATTGCCGTTGAAGAGGATCGGCATCGATTTGTATCCGCACGCATGGCACGTCCGGACAAACTCAACGATCCGCTGTACGTAAGCATCGCCGTCCTTTTCATAAGCCAACCGGCTGATCCAGAAACGGACGGTATTCAGCCCCACTCGCGTTCCGTAGGCCAACTCCTTCTTCGCCTGATCCTCCGGCCGCCAATTATAGCATACACCGCGGATCTTCGAACAGTCGATCTGCGGTTTTTCGGCAAAAGCAGCAGACGTCATTCCCAAACCGACCAGCAAAAGCACGGCCGTAAACAGACGGCAGGACAAAAATTTTCTTCCGGACATAAAATTCCCTTTCCGGATCCTAAAAAGGCAGGGAGGATCCAAACGCACATTTTCTTTAAAAACAAAAGCGTCCACACTCTTGAACCGGACGCGGACAGTCTGTTTTGATTATACTGGACGCATCCTGAATTTCAAGGGTGAAGACGCTGAAAATTTTAAAAATTCCGGAATTTATCCGGTCCGCGGTGCTCAGTCTTCCAGCATTGCGCGGATATTTTCTTCCGTAACGGGAGAAATGACGCCTTTCTCGGTAATGATACCGGCAATGTATTTCGCGGGAGTCACGTCAAACGCCGGATTGTAGACGTCCACGCCTTCCGGAGCCGTCTGTTTGCCGAAACCGTGCGTCACTTCACGCGCACTGCGCTGCTCGATCGGGATCTGATCTCCGGTGGAGAGCGTCAGGTCGAATGTGCTTTTCGGAGCCGCAACGTAGAACGGGATCCCATGCAGATGCGCCAGACACGCGACACTGTACGTCCCGATCTTGTTCGCCGTGTCGCCGTTTGCCGTGATCCGGTCCGCACCAACGACGACAGCCTGGATCTTTCCTTCACGCATGACCTGCGCCGCCATGTTGTCGCAGATGAGCGTGACGGGAATCCCGTGCTGCTGAAGCTCCCATGCCGTCAGACGCGCTCCCTGAAGCAGCGGCCGGGTCTCGTCGGCGTAAATGTGGAGATTCTTTCCATGCTCCGCCGCCCAGAAGAACGTCGCCAGAGCCGTTCCGTAATCCGCAGTCGCCAGTCCGCCCGCATTGCAGTGCGTCAGCACTCCGGCACCGTCCGGAAGGAGTTCCGCACCATGTTTTCCGATCGCACGGCAGATCTCGCGGTCTTCTTCATGAATGGCGCGCGCCTCCATCAGAAGGCGGTTCGCGACTTCCAGCGGATGGAAGGTCTGCGTCGCATCCATGAGTTTCTTCACCGCGGCTGCGATCTCCTTCATCCGGTCCAAAGCCCAGAAAAGATTCACGGCCGTAGGGCGGCTCGAAGCCAGGTACGCGGTCACTTCGTCAAAACGGGCGAAGAATTTCTCTTCATCCATCTCATCCAGTACGTTCTGAATGCCAATGCACACGCCGTATGCCGCAGCGATGCCGATCGCCGGCGCACCGCGGACCCGCAAAGAATGGATCGCTTCCCAGACTTTTTCCACACAGCCTTTTGAATAGTCCAGCTGACGATACTCGACAGGCAGAAGCGTCTGGTCGATCAAATACAGGGTGCCGTCCGCACCGCCTTCCCAATGAATGGTCTCAGGTTTGCTCATTTTGGTTTTTCCGGTCCTTTCCGGAGTTTAAATGTGGAATGGATCAATAGGAATGCACCGGCAGCACGTACGTTCGGTAATTCCACTGCGTGAGTCGGTCCGCCGTCGGGATCAGCATACAGTACGCATTCTGTCCGCTGCAGTCAATGATCGCCTGACGGGAATTCGGAAATTTAAATCCTTCCGGACAGGGTTCATGACCGCAAACGAGGATCTCGGCCTGAAGCATTTTCGCAAAAAGATCCGCGTTTGCCTGGCGGTAATCCCGTCCCCAAACCAGACGATAGACCGCCCCGTCCCGAATCAGATCCGATCCCGGGTCAAGGGCACGATAAAAAATCGTTTCATCAAAAGGACGTTCGCGGGAATCCAGCTGATCCGGAATACTGTGCGACAGAAAAACGTGATTCGAGATGGAAACCGCCAGCGGGCAGGTCTCCAGATAGGAAAACATCGCGAACCGAACCTCATCCGCCCGGATGCCGTAGTCGCGAAACATGCCGAGCGCAAACGAAGTATTCAGAAGCTGCCGATTTTTCTGGATCGGATAGCGCGTCAATTCCGCCAGCTCATGATTGCTCATGATGTGGTGCACTCTCTGCGGATACCGGACCTTCATCTCCGCAGCACGAGTCAGCATTCGATGGGACGCACACCCCCCCTCCGGAAATTGCGGTCCGCCATGGCAGATCTCCTGAAAAATGAGATGCCGTTCCGGATTCTTCTCCAAATCGGCTTTCCGAAGGATCCCTTCATAATTGGCTTCGTGTCCGTGCAGATCCCCCGTCAGAAGAACGTCTTTCGCGTTCCGGCTATTAAGCATTACGAGATTTCCATCCCGCACGGCGGTTGAATTATTGGCATCTGCCGCAGCGCGAAAGATCTCGATCGCCTGATCGGCAGTGAAAGGAGTTGGATTCATCGTTCTGGATATGCGTGAAATATCTGAATACAAAATACGATGCAGTGCGAAACAAAAAACGCACTTCTATTAAGGTACCAGAATATTTTCAGTTTGTCCAGACCTTTGACTCAAAAATTTCAAACTTTTCCCAAAAAAAATCGCTCTTTCCCGAATTTCATATTTTGGTTCACCTGCCCGTTTTACCGGGATTGAATCAGACTTTAATCAAAGTTTCCAAAAAATTAAAAAATTTAAACTTTTTTTATTTTTTTTTCAGGGAAAGTACTTGCCAGGAATCCATTTCAATGTTAAAATACAAGTATCCATGAAGGATGACTTTTCTCTCCTCTTTTTCCTGAAATTCGACAAATCATACCACTGGGGATGGAAGGATACGGGAAGAAAGAGCGTCTTTAATTTGGGGAGCGGTGCCGAGGGAACGGTGTCGCGAAATTCGCTTTTCCTCCATAGATACCAAACGGGGCAGCCTGAAGTTTCGTCTTCCGGCTGCTTTTTTATTTCTTGAAAAAAGTATCGAAAAATGATCCCGGCGGGTGTGTCCGCGAGGAAGTGAAGGTTGGATGGGTGCGGAAAACGGACTGCAGGAAAGGTCTCGAAAAAAACGCAGAAAACACGGCTGAAAAATACACAAAACGTCCCTGAAGAAAAGTCTCCAGGGACGCGTCATGAAGAAAACCGTTGGTTTTCAAGAGGGATCTGCATGGGAAATCCCAAGGCCGGGACCTCCCAAATATTCGGGTTTTCGTTCGCTCATTCTGAAAGAACGGCAATGGTATCTCAAACGGTGTCCCAGATCCAAACGTTGGAAATGAAACGGGAAGTTCTTTCAGACAGTGCCCCAAAGTTTCCCGGTTTGGGGCAAAACGTTTCTCTTATTCTCAGCCGCCGTTGTCGCCGGACACGAGGTTGCCGACACGGTGAAGATGGTCCATATCGATCTTGATGACTTCCATCTTCTCTTCTTCCTTGACGGTATACGGTACCGGCCAGCCATTGCGGGTCACTTCCGTATAGTAGACCTTGCACACCCAGTGCGAGTGATGAAGCTGCGCAGGACCGACGAGCGGGAACTGACGGACCGGGTCGACGATGTCCTGAACTTTTTCCTTCACGATGATGATGTCATTGTGCTGAACTTCGTAAAGTCCCGGCCAGTTGCCGCGCACATTGTGGATCTCGTGGAACTTGCGTATGATCTGGTCATCGCTCGGTGCGTCTTCTGCAACGTGAGGACGTCCAGCCGGAATCGGATCCAGGACCTTCATCTTCGCATAGCGTTCCGCTATCGCATTGTCCTCTTCCTTATTCTGGAAATAGGGCGAAACCGGAACCGGAACGGAAAGAAGACCAAGGTGCGGACCCATCGTGCAAAACGCACAGCCGCTGGCCGTGAACAAAACAGCCGCCATCGCGGTGAAAATCATTCCTTGCAAACTTGTTTTCAACATGACTCCCTCTCATATTTGAATATCTGACGGAACGGAAATAAGCAGGCTTATTCTCGTCCTGATGGTAATCTTTTTCGGATACACTGATTGTATCGTCATGTGGGATGGTAAAACTTGCGGAGTGTTTCACTTGTAGGGATT